>CACYDZ010000214.1 GCA_902773265.1 uncultured Ruminococcus sp. | reverse complement strand
TGCCGCCCTTTAAAATCCTGCTAAGGGGCTTTGCCCCTTAACCCCACAACTTTTTGAAAAAAGTTGACAAAAACTTTTAATTGTCACCGCTGAAAGTCTGATAAACAATCCGAACAAAGTGAGCCTTGAAAGTTTTTTTGCTTACTTTTTTCAAAAAAAGTAATTGCTAATTGACTTACTCCGTGTCCAGTTTGAGAACAGCCATAAAAGCCTCTTGCGGTACTTCTACACTGCCAAGCTGACGCATTCTTTTTTTACCCTCTTTTTGTTTTTCAAGCAGTTTCTTTTTACGGGTAATATCACCGCCGTAACATTTGGCAAGCACATCTTTACGCATAGCTTTTACCGTTTCTCTCGCAATGATTTTTCCGCCGATACACGCCTGTATAGGAACCTCAAATAATTGTCTGGGAATTTTCTCCTTTAATTTTTCCGCCATTTTTCTTGCTCTTGGATAGGCTTTGTCCGCATGAATAATAAATGACAAGGCGTCTACAACTTCTCCGTTAAGCATGATATCCAATTTGACCAGCTTACTCGGTGCATATCCTGAAAGTTCATAGTCAAATGACGCATAACCTCTTGTACGGGATTTCAGCGTATCAAAGAAATCATAGACAATCTCCGCAAGCGGTAACATATAGTGAATGTCTACTCTGTCATTATCAATGTAGGTCATATCCTTGAAAACGCCTCGTCTGTCCTGACAAAGTTCCATAATATTGCCGACATATTCTGACGGTGCATAAATATGAGCATTGGTAATGGGTTCTTCAGCACTGGAAATCAATGCAGGGTCGGGGTAATTGGTAGGATTGTCTATCATTTCAACCGTTCCGTCAGTCTTGGTAATTCTGAAACTTACACTCGGTGCAGTGGTAATCAGGTCAAGGTTATATTCTCTTTCCAGTCTTTCCTGAATGATTTCCATGTGAAGCAGTCCCAAAAATCCGCAGCGGAAACCAAATCCTAAAGCAACAGATGTTTCCGCTTCAAAGGAAAGTGAAGCATCATTTAATTTGAGTTTTTCCAGAGCATCACGCAAATCACCGTATTTTGCCCCATCAGCAGGATAAACACCGCAAAATACCATAGATTGCACTTCCCTATAACCCGGTAACGGTTCTTTGGCAGGATTTTTGACCAATGTGACTGTATCACCGACTTTAGCGTCCTGTACACTTTTTATGGACGCCGCAATATAACCGACTTCTCCGGCACAAAGTTCCTGTTTTGGTTCAAGAGATGTGGCACGCATATAACCTGTTTCCACTACCGTAAATTTCGCATTACTTGCCATCAGTTTTATTTCATCGCCGACTTGCACCTTGCCGTCCTTTACCCTGATATAAATAATGACCCCTTTATAAGCGTCATAATAAGAGTCAAAAATCAATGCCTGCAAGGGCTTATTGTCATCACCTGTCGGAGCAGGAATGTCAGATACTATCCTCTCCATGACATCATGAATATTTATTCCGACCTTTGCCGAAATTTCGGGAGCGTCCTCAGCAGGAATACCGATGACATCTTCAATTTCCGTCTTGACCTTTTTGGGGTCAGCACTGGGCAGGTCAATCTTATTGACAACAGGCACAATTTCCAGTCCGCTGTCTACGGCAAGATAAGTATTTGCCAGTGTCTGAGCCTCAATGCCCTGAGAAGCGTCAACCACAAGCACAGCACCCTCACACGCTTCCAGCGAACGGGACACTTCATAGTTAAAGTCCACATGACCGGGAGTATCAATCAGATTGAACATATACGCCTTACCGTCATCAGCCTGATAAATCAGCGTGACGGCATGAGCCTTGATGGTAATACCTCTTTCTCTCTCCAAATCCATATTGTCAAGCAGCTGGTCTTCCATATCTCTTAAAGCTACAGATTGTGTCTGTTCAAGGATACGGTCAGCGAGTGTACTTTTTCCGTGGTCGATATGAGCAATGATACTGAAATTTCTGATAAGTTCTTTGGGATAAGACATATTTTCAACTCCACAAATTCAAAATTAAAGCTGTATATGACAAAATCTGCTTACGCAGATTTTGATTTGATTTTTTAGCCGATTAAAGGGCTTCGCCCTTTAAAATCCTGACAAGGGGTTTCACCCCTTGACCCCACAAGCCTTTGAAAAGGCTTGACCG
>CACYDZ010000213.1 GCA_902773265.1 uncultured Ruminococcus sp. | reverse complement strand
CTGGAATATCTTTGTGAACTGAACAGCATTATTTTTGTTGAACAGGAAGAAAGCTATACATCACAGGCATCTTTCTGGGACAGAGATAATATTCCTGTATATAATGCAGATAATCCGCAGTCCTACAAATTCAGCGGAACACGCATACAAAGAGGACTATACCGAACCGCAAACGGCACACTGCTCAATGCCGATATCAACGGAGCATTGAATATCATGAAAAAAAGTAGCGTTGTGGACTTAACCGTCCTATACGGTAGTGGCGAAGTGGATACGCCTGTAAGAATAAGGGTTGCCTGAAAAGGTGGAAACTTAAATACCAATCTTCTTATGAAGCCCCTACCTTTTTAGGTGGGGGAGAGTTCACTGATAATGCTAATGAAAAATATTCACAAATACTTTGGTAAGGAGTTGTTTTCAACAAATGAAACAATATGAGGCGAAGAAAATCAAGAACATTGCATTGGTCGGACACGGTGGTTGTGGAAAGACTTCAGTAGCCGAAGCCATGATATATCTTGCGGGGGCAAGTGACAGACTGGGAAAAGTTGATGACGGTAATACCATTCTGGACTTTGACCCGGAAGAAATTAAAAGAAAAGTATCCGTATCATCAGCGGTAGCTCCGATTGAGTGGAAGAACTACAAAATCAACATTATCGACACGCCCGGACTGTTCGATTTTGAGAGTGGTGTATGTGAGGGAATGAGAGCAGCCGATACAGCATTGATAGTTGTGTCGGGAAAAGACGGTGCGAATGTCGGTACAGATAAGGCAGTCAAGCTGGCAGACAAGGCAGGTAAATCAAAGGTATTTTTCGTCAACGGACTTTGTGACGAAAGTGCAAGATTCTACCGTGTATTTGAAACACTCAAAGCGAAATATGGTCCTTCAGTATGTCCGGTAGTAGTTCCCTATATAGAGAACGGTCAGGCAAACTGTTATGTCAATATTCTGGAATACAAAGCCTATCGTTATGATAAAGGCAAGATTACACAGGTAGCCATGCCTGATATGGGCGACAGGCTTGAGGGATTGCGTACAGCGATTTATGAAGCGGTTGCCGAAACAGATGAAGAAATGTTCGAGAAATATTTCAGTGGCGAAGAGTTTACTCCTGAAGAAGTAATTGTAGGTGTCAGTCAGGGTGTCAAAGACGGTACGATTACCCCTGTATTCTGTGGTGATGCTCAGAACACTTATGGTATTGAACACTTACTCAACGGAATTACATGGTTAGTGCCGTCAGCGGACGAAAAGAATGAAGTGGGTACAGATGTCAATGGTGACCCTGTGGAACTTGCTGTCAATGTCAACGGAGCAACATCAGCTATCGTATTCAAGACAGTAGCTGACCCGTTTGTCGGAAAATTATCGTATTTCAAAGTCATTTCAGGAAAGGTATCTCCTGATACGCCTTTAATGAATATGCGTACAGGCGAAATGGAAAGAATTAACAAAGTTCTTATTCCCAAAGGTAAAAAACAAGAGGACGCTCCTTATATTGGTGCAGGGGATATCGGTGCGGTTGCAAAACTCAACAACACCGCAACAGGTGATACTCTTTGTTCACCTGCCCGTAAAGTTACGCTGGACGGTATAAAATATCCCGTAGCGAATTATAAGATGGCAGTACTCCCCAAAACAAAGGGCGAAGAAGATAAGGTTGCACAGGCTCTGACAAAAATTTCCGAAGAAGACCCCACCATCGTATTTGAAACCAATAAGGAAACCAAAGAAATGACTGTCAGTGGTCTTGGTGAACAGCATCTTGATGTAGTAGTGTCGAAATTAAAGAATAAATTCAATGTAGAAGTCGTTCTGGATGCACCTAAGGTTGCTTACAGGGAAACTATCCGTAAGAGCGTACAGGTACAGGGCAGACACAAGAAACAGTCAGGCGGTCACGGACAGTTCGGCGATGTATGGATTGAGTTTGAACCCGCAGACAATGACGGTTTAGAGTTCGGCGAAAGAGTAGTCGGCGGTGCTGTACCGAAAGGATTTTTCCCTGCTGTTGAGAAAGGTCTGAGGGACAGTATCAAGAAAGGTGTACTGGCAGGTTATCCGATGGTAGGACTGAAAGCTACCCTTTATGACGGTTCTTATCACCCCGTAGACTCTTCCGAAATGTCTTTCAAGATGGCTGCGGCAATCGCTTACAAGAACGGTATTCCGAAGGCTTCCCCTGTACTGCTTGAACCTGTCGTATCTGTTTCGGTATGTGTTCCCGACAGTAATATGGGTGATGTCATGGGCGAAATCAACAAGCGTCGTGGCAGAGTTATGGGAATGAACCCTGCCGAAAGCGGTATGCAGACCGTTGAGGCGGAAGCACCTGTTGCCGAAATGAGTGATTTTTCCGTGTATCTGCGTCAGGTCACACAGGGAAGAGGCAGTTATACGACTGCTTTTGCCAGATATGAAATGGTTCCCGACAATATCGCCGCTAAAATTATCGAAGAAAGAAAAGTTGACGATAAATAATTAATATCTATATCAGTTGTCTGAGTATAGCCTTTTTGTACTCAGACG
>CACYDZ010000212.1 GCA_902773265.1 uncultured Ruminococcus sp. | reverse complement strand
GATTAAAGGGCTTCGCCCTTTAAAATCCCACAAGGGGTTTCACCCCTTGACCCCACAACTTTTTGAAAAAAGTTGACAAAAACTTTTCGTTGTCATAGCTGAAAGTTCGCTGAATAAATCGAGTGAAGCGAGACTTGAAAGTTTTTTTGCTTACTTTTTTTTCAAAAAAAGTAAGTTTTGAAAAAAGTTGACAAAAACTTTTCATTGTCATAGCTGAAAGTTCGCTGAATAAATCGAGCGAAGCGAGACTTGAAAGTTTTTTTGCCTACTTTTTTTTCAAAAAAAGTAGGTTTGAAAAAAGTTGACAAAAACTTTTCATTGTTATAGCTGAACCTCAGATAAACAATCCGAACGAAGTGGCAATAAAAGGTATGGTCAACACTATTTCAAAAAGACATTTTCGTCACCAAGCAAATAGCAAAGTTCGTTAATCAGCGGTTGATTGAGCATGACCCACAAATTAGCAGGTGCAAGCAGTTTTTTGCCGTCATCGGTCGTACGGAAAACAACCTTTGTATTTCCGTCAAAGATTTCCAGAAGATTTCTGACCTTTTGAAATGTTTCACTGTGGAGATTGTCGATTTTCAGATACAGGTATTGTACTTGTTTCGGGATTTCCTTAGAAACGGATTTCTGTATGTTTTTTTGTTCAGTTTTAGGGGGAGCAGGGGTATTGATTTCTGCGGTGAACTGTTCCATAGTGAGAATATCGTTACAGAGAATTTTATTTTTTTCGTCATCATGTTTGCTGACTGTTCCGAAAATTTTGACAATATTGCCGTCATAAAAAATTTTGCCGAATTGTTTCAGTGTCTGCGAAAATACAACCACTTCGATAATCCCTGTTTTATCTTCCAGAAAAGCCGTTGCCATAGTCTGATTATTTCTTGTAGTGCGTATTTTCACACCTGAAATGACACCCACAAGATTAACCTTATCGCCGTCTGTATAACGGGAATTTTCGCTGTCGGCTACTTTTGAGATTTTATCTAACTTTGCCTTTTGGAGAATGTCATCGTATTTGCTGACAGGGTGTCCCGAAAGATACATACCTGTCATTTCTTTTTCCATCGCCAGTTTTTCGGTAATGGAAAAATCAGGACAGGGGGAAATTAATTGTTTTTCGTTGTCATTATCGTCAAAGCCGTCAAACAGACTTATCATGCCAAGACCGGCATAGCGATAATCGTGTTCACAGCTTTCCAGAACGGTTTTCAAGGCATTAACCATTTCTTTTCGGTTATACCCCATACCATCAAATGCACCGCATCGGATAAGGCTTTCTACCGCTCTGGAATTTAAATTCCTGCCGTACATTCTTTTGCAGAAATCATAAAGAGAAAGAAATTTTCCGTTTCGGCGTTCACTGATAATATCATCAATAAAATTCTGTCCTATGTTTTTGACAGCAATCAGTCCGAAACGGATACTGTCATTTTCAACGGTAAACGAACGGAAACTCTGATTAATATGAGGGGGGAGAATTTTTATGCCAAGTCGCTGACATTCTTCGGTGTAGACGGAAAGTTTGGAAAAATTATCCAGAACAGAGGTCAGTAAAGCTGACATATATTCTTTAGGATAATGATATTTCAGCCACGCTGTTTTATACGATACGACAGCATAACAGGCGGCATGGGATTTGTTGAACGCATAGGACGCAAAACTTTCCATCTGCGAAAAAATAATATTGGCAGTCTTTTCGTCAATGCCACGCCTGATACAGCCGTCAATGGTAATATTGCCCTGTTCGTCTGTAAGACCGTGAATGAAAATATCTTTTTCCCGTTCCATCACATCTTTTTTCTTTTTGGACATCGCTCTTCTGACGATATCCGCACGACCTAAGGAATACCCTGCCAGTGTACGGAAAATCTGCATGACCTGTTCCTGATAGACAATACAGCCGTAAGTGACATTTAAAATATCTTTCAGCATCGGGTGAAGATAAGTAACTTTTTCAGGATTGTGTCGGTTTTCAATAAACATCGGAATGGATTCCATAGGGCCGGGACGATAAAGAGAAATCGCTGAAATCAAATCTTCAATGCTGTCAGGTTTGAGTTGTCGCAACATATTTTTCATGCCGCTGCTTTCAAACTGGAATACACCGTCACAATATCCCTCTGATAACATGGCAAATACTTTTTCATCATTTTCATCAAGGTCATTCGGGGAGTAATTCGGGTTTACCTGTTCTATCATCACTTCTGCATCGTGAATGACTGTCAGATTTCGCAAGCCCAGAAAATCAATTTTCAACAATCCTAAATCATCAAGAGCTGTCATGGTGTACTGCGTGACAACTGCATCATCATTCTTTGCCAGCGGTACATAATCGCTGACGGGGTTCTCTGTAATCACAACTCCTGCGGCGTGTCGTGAAGCGTGTCGTGGCATACCCTCCAATGCCATAGCTGTATCAATTAATTTATGTATCTGTACATCCGTGTCATAAAGCTGTTTCAGTTTTGATGAAGTTTCCAGTGCCTTTTCCAGCGTCATGTTGAGGGTAGTCGGTATTAATTTAGAAACATTATCCGAAATACTGTACGGAATTTCCGTAACTCTTGCCACATCTTTTACAGACGCTTTTGCTCCCATTGTTCCGAATGTGACAATCTGAGAAACATGGTCTTTACCATATTTACGGATAACATAATCAATAACTTCCTGTCGTCTTTCACCACAGAAATCAATGTCAAAATCAGGCATACTCACTCTTTCAGGATTGAGAAACCGTTCAAAAATAAGATTGTACTTGATAGGGTCAAGACCCGTAATGCCGATACAGTACGCCGACAGACTGCCTGCTCCCGAACCTCTTCCCACACCGACAGGAATACCTTGTCTTTTGGCATACTGAATAAAATCATTGACTATCAGATAATAATCCACATATCCCATTCTGTGAATGACAGATAATTCATATTCCAGACGGTCAATCAGTTCCTGTGACGGGTTGTCGGAATATTTTTCATACAGTCCTTTGTAACATTCTTCTCTGAAATACTCATAATGGTCTTTGTTGTCGGGTAGGTCGAAATGGGGTAATTTGGTCTTGCCAAATTCAAAAGTCACATTACAGCGGTCAGCGATTTTCTGTGTGTTGTCGACTGCCTGCGGAATGTCGGCAAACAACTGACGCATTTCTTCTTCTGTCCTGACATAACATTCATCTGTATTGAATTTCATTCTGTCGGGGTCGCTTAATTTGTGGTTCGTCTGAATACATAACAGAATTTCGTGCAGTTCACTGTCTGACCTGTCAATATAATGACAATCGTTGGTCGCCACAAGCGGTATATCCGTTTCCCGTGATAACTTTACCAGTTG
>CACYDZ010000211.1 GCA_902773265.1 uncultured Ruminococcus sp. | reverse complement strand
CCCACAACTTTTTGAAAAAAGTTGACAAAAACTTTTAATTGTCATAGCTCAGCCTTTGATAAACAATCCGAACGAAGTGAGCCATAAAAGTTCTTAACTCTTTGTGGGATTTTTAAGGGCAATGCCCTTGACCATTTGTGTTTTTAACAGGGATAAAATTTTCGGCAAACTTATATTTATCTCTGTTGATGATATACAGAAATCCTGTTATGCTGAACAGAACTGCACCGATAAGATTGACAAACAAATCTTTCATAGTATCGTATATGCCAATATCCAGATAACCGCCGTATACAGTATAAGTCTTACCGTCAGTGGTATGGATTTCTGTTTTTTCGATGTTGTCGATTTTAATGGGAATGTTTTCCTTTTTCTCATTAAGTTCTACCGAAGAAACAGAACTGATAATTTTGTCTTTCTGCATATCTGTACGAAAGTAAACATCAGCGGAAAATTCGTAAAATTCCCACAGAACACCAACAGTCATTGAAAAGCAGAACGCTGCCAAAGCAACATAGACAGGGGAAAGATGTAAGCGTCTGCTGTTACGGTTGAGCAGGTCAATCAGGGAAAATCCAATACTTGCACATAAAAATCCATTGATGGTATGGAGCATAGTATCCCAGAAAGGAATTTTACCATAAAAGTTGTTGATTTCTCCCAGAATTGTTGCTGAAAAAATAAAAAAGTAAATGATAGTTTCTAATAAACTCGGTAAGCCTATATTGAATTTTTCAGAAATCAATGTCGGTAAGGTAAACAGTACCAGTGCCACCACACACAGAAAAGCATTCCACCAACTTCCCAATACCAACTGTATCGCCATACTTACCGCTACTAACAACCGTAATATTAAATAGATATAAACGGATTTTTTGCTTGTATGTTTGTATTGGTTCTTTATATGGGAAAACTTACTCATGCCGAATATCAGACCTTTCCGTTATAGTAGGTATACTGTTTATTATGGGCTGATAATGAGTTATACTATCATTTCCTCAAGAAGTTTTTGTGATTTTTGAGAGCAGTACATGACGAGTATGACAGTCACTGTCAGCAGTACAGCGAGTATGACAGGAATATATAAATATTTTCCCAAAAGCACATAGAGAATACCTAAAACAATTCCTACGGCAATGGATACCGCCATATGTAAAAATGTACTCATGTTGCCACGCAGTGCCGAAAGTTCATCTTCCCATACAAGTTTAGGGTGCATAGCGTCAAACAGTATGCCAAGATAGATTGTTGCTATGGCAGTCAGCACAGAGGCAGTTACACAAAACAACATCAACAAGATATTGTCGGGGATTACCGCACAGCATAACAAAATGACACCGATAATTGCCGTTGGTAAAGAAAATATCATTGATACGGCAACTTTTACTTTGATTTGCAGTTTATAGGGAATGGGCAGATATTTGAGTAAATCCGCATGGTTACCCTCTCTTGTGAAAGCTGAAGCCGAAAGACTGTTCATCGCTGTAACCAATGCCGTTGCGGTTATCACAGAAATAAATATCAGTGTTTCGGGAGCATTGAGCGTATAGAGAAAATCATGAAATTCTTTTCCTTTCTGACTTATCAGCAACGCAATTCCCGAAACAGGCAACAACAGAGTAGGTAAAATACAGTTGGTAATATAAGTCGGGGTACGCAGTAAAGTCTTGACTTCACGGTTGAGATTTGCCGAAAAGATGGTACGGGTTTTAGATTTTTTAATTTTGCTGTCGGAGTGTTTTTTCCCTGCCGAAAGTACCGCAGACAGTCCGTAAGTGTATAGTGCCGTTGAAAGTCCGTACAGTACCAGAACCATGACAATATGTACAGCAATGAATAATAAGAAGTATAAAATACTGTTTCCGCCGATAGCTTTTGCCAGAAGAAAAACCGTGAAAAAAACATATTGCATAACAGTAAGAAAAATATTGCTTCCGTCTGACAGACTGACAATAAAACTTTCGGTAGTAATATCTTCCAGCTGCAGAAGTGAGGCAACGAAAATCAAAGTAAAGACAATTCCACACATTGCCGATACCAGATTGACTCCTTTAATGGAATGAATTTTTTTGGCGGCACTCATAAAGAGAATGGCAAAAAATGCACAGTAAAACAGCGGTAATACAGGCAATAATACAACACCAAAAATACTGAAAATAATCCTTAATACAGAAAAGCCGTCAGCCAACATATAACCGACAAGTATGCCGATAATGACCATAAATTCCATAATACTTTCCTGTAAGTAGGCTACAATACATTTTGACATACCGATTTCGGCAGGCTTGAACGGATACGGTAGCAGTCTTGATAAGTCCATAGAAAAATACAACAGTCCGCATACAACATTTACGCCGAATACTGCACCGAAAATATTAATGAAATACAAAATTAACTGCATAGCTTCCGTACCGTTTCCGTGAAGCAAAGTGATAGCGGTAGTCAGAATTTGTGTAAAATACCCTACAACCATCGCACAGCTTACCATAATGGTTGTTCCGATGATGGAGATGACAATTTTAAGACTTTTATGCCTGAATGGGTCAGCTTCCGCCATAGAATTTTTCAGCAGGGCATTGGTAAGAAGTCTGATTTTTCCGAAACTTTTACGCATTGTCATCACCTACTATATTCAGATAGCTGTCTTCAAGTGACAGACCACCGTATTTTTTCTTGAGATTTTCTACAGTGTCAAAACAGACCACCTTTCCTTTGCGGATAATAATAATCTTGTCGCAGATTTCTTCCGCAGTGTCAAGTACATGGGTTGAAAACAATACACAATTACCGTTTTCAGCGTGTTCCCGTATCATCTTCTTTAAGCGGAATGCCGATTGCGGGTCAAGACCTGTCATCGGTTCGTCTAATATCCATACGGGCGGATTGTGTATCAATGCACCTGTTACCATCACCTTTTGTCTTGTTCCGTGTGAACAGGAATCCAGTCGGTTGGGGAGAATTTCTTCAATCTCAAATCGTTTCGTCAGTTTTTCGATGTTTTCTTCACGCACATTTTCGTCCAGTTCATAGACATCTGACAAAAACTCCAGATATTCTCTACAAGTCAGCCGTAACATGAAATCAGGATTGTCCGCAGTATAGCCGACACACTGTTTGGACTTTATGCCTACGGGATTGCCACAGATACTGATAGTTCCTCCATCTGACGGCAAAATTCCTGTCAGACACTTGATGACCGTTGTTTTTCCTGCTCCGTTGTCCCCGACAAAGCCGATGACTTCCCCTTTATCTGCATAAAAGCTGATGTTGTCGACTGCCTTGAAATCCTTACCGTAAATTTTTGTCAGATTTCTGACTTCTACAAGATGTTCGCTCATTTATTTTAAACCTCCTTTTTGGTTGAGGGCGTTGCTCTTAACAATCCTGCTAAGGGGCTGCCGCCCCTTAACCCCGCCCACTTTTTTGAAAAAAAGTGGACAAAAAACTTTTTCGGCTCACTTCGTTCGGAATGATTATCAGACTTTCAGCTGTGACAATTAAAAGTTTCGGTCAAGCCTTTTCAAAGGCTTGTGGGGTCAAGGGGTGAAACCCCTTGGCAGGATTTTAAAGGGCGGCAGCCCTTTAATCGGCTAAAAAATTCAAACAAAATTTGCGTATGCAAATTTTGACATAATCTCTCAAAGTAAGATTCCTCACTGCGTTCGGAATGACAAGTGTTTGTACAATTTTTAAAATTTGCTCATTTTATAGATAAAAAACTGTTCATAACAGATATTCAATTTTTCGGCTCAATGATAATATTCAGAATTTCATCATAAGTACAGGCAACAAAATCACATAATGGGTTTTCGGT
>CACYDZ010000210.1 GCA_902773265.1 uncultured Ruminococcus sp. | reverse complement strand
TTTTTCAGCAGTCAAAATCGCTCGTAGCGATTTTGGGCAACACCTTTAACTTTGCTAAGTGTTGGCGGTGACAATTAAAAGTTTTTGACAACTTTTTTCAAAAAGTTGTGGGGTCAAGGGGCAAAGCCCCTTGTGGGATTTTAAAGGGTGAAACCCTTTAATCGGCTAAAAACTCAAACAAAATCTGCGAAAGCAGATTTTGACAACAATCACCTGATTTTTAACGGCTCAGGTAAAATAATTTTCCACTCGTTGATAAGCCTGTCCAAAGAATAAGTGGCATTCGCAGGACTGGTGGACGGTAATTTTATCGCTTCAATACCTGTAGTCGGAAAAATATATTTCCTGTACATTTTATATGACAAAGTACCGTTGCAAAATATTCTGTCAATTTTACTGTTAGCGATGATTTCACTGATATCATTCGGCACAACATCTTTGATGGAACTGTCTGATGAACCTGTAACCATACAGGAATAAATACAATCCCACAAAGCCAGATGGTGATTTAACACGATAGCTTTCTTTTCTTCGATACTTTCGGGGAGTTTTTCTGTAAAGATTGCTGAAAGAACTTTCCAGAACCTGTTTTGTGGGTGACCATAAAAAAACATGGCTTCTCTTGATTTCACCGATGGAAAACTACCCAAAATTAAAGTATCTGCATTTTTATCAAAAAGCGGTGGAAACGGGTGAGTAACAAAATCCGTTGTCATGTTAATTTCTCCTGTAAAATCTTTTCATTTTTCTATATAGATTTTGACCATCTGTAAGACTTTTGTTTCTCTTTCTATCATAATTTCATCAAACAGATTTTCACTATGATATTTCTGATTAGTGTCTATTGCTTCTTCTATGTTGGCATATCTTAATATAAAATCTGCTTCTTTTTCATAATCGTCAAGTTTTTGTCTGACCTGTTCATTTTTCGTTTTACACCAGAAATAAAAGTTTTCCTGTTCAAAAACAGTTTCGGTTGAATTACCACTTTTCTGTCGCCTTATAACACTGCCAAATTCCATGATACTGTCAGGAATGACTATCAATCCTACTTCTTCCTTTTACTTCACGCATGAGAGCCGTTTTTATATTTTCATCAGGTCTGATTCCTCCACCCGGAAATTTATAGTACTGTTCTTTTTTGCTGTATACCAAAGCAAGCTGATTTTTTTCCGTAAGAATAATTCCTCTTGCGGACGGTCTTTTGCATACAGTATAATTTTCCTGATAGTCATGTAAGTCTATAACAAAAAGTTCTTTCATAAGTTCTTTTTCTTTTATTTCAATTTATCGCAGAATTTACGGATTTTCTGTTCATTATCGTCATTCGGCTTGGTTTTGGGGTCAATCAAAATCAATTTTTCCTCAAATTTTTCTATGCCTATACACTTACTTAGTTTACTGAAGGCTTTTTCAGCTCCTGAACCACTCTGACAGGCAAATACGGCAACAGATTTTCCGCAAAGATTATTTTCCTTGATAAAAGTACGCAAAGGCGGTGCTACATTTCCTGCCCATACGGGAAATCCCAGAATTACTCTTTCATAAGAGGATAACTCTATTTGATAAGGTTCAAGCGATGGTGTTTCTGCCATCACTGCACTTTTCCCACCCCATAAATATTTTCTGAAACCACTGTCGGGATAGGCTTTTTTAGGATAAATACGAAGAATATCTGCTCCGATGCGGTCAGCTATCTTTTTGGCAACATACTCCGTGTTTCCCTCCAGAGAATAATAAACAATAATCGTTTTCATTTTTTCCTGCTCCAATATTTTATTATAGTAAAACAACTGTTCTTACCTTTTACTTCCAGAAATCCAGCTTTGTATCGTCAAGACCGATATCTTTTGCATGAAATGTCGGATTGAGTTTATTCCTCTTCTGTTTTTCATAGTCCCGAAGTGCCTTAATGACAATACCTGACAGTATTACACAACAGGGAATATTGATAAGCGTCATACCACCCATGGTGATATCTGCCATTGTCCATGCAAAGTTCATCGGCATTAATGCACCGACAAACACAATGATAACACAGAAAATATAAAAAATCGTCATAAATCTTTTTGACGGCTTTTTCTTTTTATTGAGATAAGCAAGGGCATTATCTACATAATATAAATTGCCGATTACTGTCGTAAAGGCAAAAAGCACCATAGCAAAAGTAATGAACATGGGACCAAAACTGCCGAAAACAGTTGATACGGCATTCTGCACATATGGAGCTCCCGACACTTCTTCACTGATTTCAACTCCCGAAGTAATGCACATCAGTGCCGTTGCCGTACAAAGCAACATCGTATCTATATACACCGAAACTGTCTGAACAAGTCCCTGTTTGACGGGGTGTGTAACATCTGCAGATGCAGATGCGTTCGGTGCTGAACCTACTCCCGCTTCATTGGAATACAAACCTCTCTTGATACCGTATATCATACATGAACCACTGAAACCTCCGAAGATTGCCTTGAAGTTGAACGCATCTTTGAATATCATCGCAAATGATGACGGAATATTCGGTATATGTGTAAAAATAATAATCAGTGAAACCAGTACATAACCGATACCCATAAAAGGAACAATTTTTTCGGTAAGACTGATAATTCGTTTTCCACCGCCAAAAAGACTGACAGCCGTTGTTACAGCAAGCAGTCCGCCGACAACTAACGGTGTGATTTTAGCATTGTAAAATCCGTATACCTCAAATGACGATTGCAGATTATACGAACAAAGAAGATTAAATCCAAACGCATAGGTGGCAATCAGAAAAATACAGAAAATCACAGCTATCAGCGGTTTCCGGAGAGTCTGTTCTATGTAGTAAGCCGGTCCTCCGTAACAGTGACCGTCCTTATCTTTACGCTTATATATCTGTGCAAGCGTACTTTCAATAAATGCAGATGATGCTCCGATAATACACATCAGCCACATCCAGAAACAAGCTCCTGCTCCTCCCAGACAAATAGCTGTCGATACACCGACAATGTTTCCTGTACCTACTCTCGAAGCCGTAGATACCATAAGAGCCTGAAATGATGAAACATGCTGATTGCCTGACGGTTTTTCCATAATCAGACGGCATGATTCTCCGAACAACCGTAACTGTACAAAACGGGTTCGGAATGAGAAAAAAAGTCCTGCGACTGCCAATACAATAATAAGTATCGGATAATACATGATATCATCTATCTGGTTCAGTACTTCCATAATAAATTTCGGCATAACAATCCTCCGTATTTTAATAGAATAGTGACATACTCAAACTGCCTACACTGTGCTTATAGGCAAAGTTTCTCGTTTAAGTACAGTAACACCTGTACAGTATCAG
>CACYDZ010000209.1 GCA_902773265.1 uncultured Ruminococcus sp. | reverse complement strand
TTTTTGTCGAACTTTTTTCAAAAAGTTCGTGGGGTCAAGGGGTGAAACCCCTTGTGGGATTTTAAAGGGCAAAGCCCTTTAACTACCATACGCTTATTCTTTCTCTTTCGGGAACATACATACCGTCACCCTCTTTGACAGCGAAAGTGCTGTAAAATTCGCTTATCTGTTGCAAGGGAACATTTACTCTGTACTTTCCCAAAGTATGCGTATCATATTGTATTCTCTTTTTCATGATTTCATCTGTACATTTTTCTCTGTACATGGTTGCATAATTGATAAAAAATTGCCTGTAATCCGCATTCTTGATACCGTTCAGTACTTCAACACAACATTGCATACCTGTCAAATCTGCAATATCTTCCCCTTTGGTCTGCGTGACATTCAGTTCTATACCGTCTTTTTCGCCCTGCTGATTAATGAAATTTTTCAGTTTCATGACATTATCCACATACAGTTTTCTGTCCTCACCATTCCACCAGTTACCGTAATTTCCGTTTTCATCGTATTCACTGCCCGTTATGTCCAGTGTATGTGATATTTCGTGGGCAACAATAATACCAATACCGCTCAGGTTTTCTTCAAAAGAATTGGTTCTGTCGTATACAGGTGGCTGGAGAATGCCTGCGTTGATAATAATACAGTTATTGCCAAAACTGTTATACGCATTGACTTCCATTGTATCGAATACTGGTTTTTCTTTGGAATATTCGCTTTTTAATATCCTGTTCTGTTCGCCTGCTTTTTCTGCAAGACAATTTTCACAGTTTTCAATATAGGAATTTTCATTACTTATCTTCGCTTTGCTGTAATCTGTCAATGTCTCCGGATAAGCAACGATTACACCCAATTTATCCAGCTTGCTTTTGGCTTTCTCTTTGGTTTTATCCGACAAATAAGTAATCTTGTCTATTTTCGACTGATAGACAGATTTTATCTTTTCTGCCATATCTTCGATATTTTTAACATCTTCCTCTGTGATATTTTCTTTCAGATAGGCTTTGGTCAGAACATCGTTCATATAATATTTGGCTGTATCAACAAAACTGACTTCTCCGCTTTCTGAAACAGTCTGCGAATTGAGGATTATCCTGCTCAGAACACTGACCGTCAGATAGGCTTTCAGATTATCCACATTTTCTTCTGTAAACAATTTTTCGTTGAGTAACTCCATATAATTGTCATTACACAACACTTTAAAATAGTCTTTATCATAACTCAGACTTTCAAATATCTTTTCGATGTCTATGTTAAATAAAAATGTACCGTCTGTATACAATGTTTTTTTCTTACTGCTGTTGCTTTCCATAAAACATTGTGTGACCTCTGCTTCTATATCAATCGCCTTTTCAATCATATCCGAAATTTCTTCCTGACTGTAAATATCACATTCCGAAAGCAGATTTTTCAGTTTTTCGGCATATCTCTTTTTTATCTGTTCACCGTAGGTATTCGGATTTTTTGCCATATTACTTCCTGTAACAGACAGGGCATTGAGTTCAAGAACATAAGAATGATTTGTACTTGAAATTTCAAAATCCAACAATCCGTTATAGAGGGACAGCTTTTTGTCACAGTACAGGTTTTCCATATCTTTTAAAGTCTTTGCTTTGTCGATTTTCCCTGTATATTCTTTAAGAACGGCATCGTTGTTATCTGTCTGACCTGTCAGAAACTGTTCGTATAAAATCAACAGTTTCTGTTCTTCCTCCGATAAATCATTTCTTGACGGTAATGTTTCAAAATAGTTACCGTAAAACCGTGATATTTTGTCTTCCTTAGTCTCTGAGTACCTGACATACGGATTTTCTTCGGAAACAGTTACTGAATTTAACCATTCTTCATTTACGGCGGTGTAAAAATCATCTTTCAGCGATACAGAAGTTTCTGAAGATGTTTCTGTGGTTGAAGTGTTGTCTGTTGTTTCTGCGGATTTCGGTGTACATGACGACAGCATAACTGCCACTGCTAAAGTGACAACAATAACAGAAAAAATCTTTTTCATATCTTACCTCCCGACCATTCATTAAAATATATGGGAATACAAAATTTGTACTCCCATATCTAAAATATAATCAGTCTTTCATCATTGTTACAAGGACAGCTTTCTGTGCGTGCAGTCTGTTTTCCGCTTCGTCAAAAATTTCGTTGGCGTGTGCTTCCAGCACTTCTGCCGTTATCTCTTCTCCACGATGTGCGGGTAAACAGTGCAGTACCATACATTCTTTGTTGGTATAACTCATTAATTCGTTGTCAACACAAAATCCTTTGAAAGCCTCTGCTCTCTTTTTGGCTTCCTGCTCCTGTCCCATTGATGCCCATACATCTGTATAGACAACATCTGCATTCTGTACCGCTTCTTTCGGTGAGTGATACAAACTGAATTTATCTCCGTATTCTTTGGCAAAGTCAAGAATTTCTGTCGGCGGTTCGTATCCTTCGGGACAGGCAATCGTGACACTCATTCCTGTTTTCAGTCCGCCCACAATCAGGGAATTTGCCATATTGTTTCCGTCACCCACAAAGCACATCTTCAGACCCTCAAGCGTACCTTTATACTCCCTGATTGTCATAAGGTCTGCCATTACCTGACAAGGATGACAAAAATCTGTCAGTCCGTTGATAACAGGTATTGACCCGTACTCTGCCAGTGCTTCTACTTCCGCCTGTTCAAAAGTTCTTATCATAATGCCGTCTATAAAGCGTGACAATACTCTTGCGGTATCTTCTACGGGTTCTCCTCTGCCTATCTGCATATCGTTCGCCGACAAAAACAGCGGATATCCTCCAAGCTGGTACATTCCTACTTCAAATGATACTCTTGTTCTTGTAGACGCTTTCTGAAAAATCATGCCTAATGTTTTGCCTGCAAGCAGTTTGTGTTCGATACCGTGTTTCTGTTCGTATTTGAGCTGGTCAGCAAGATTAAGCATTTCGATAATTTCTTTTCCGCTGTAATCCAGCAGTTTTAAAAAATGTTTCATCTGAATTTTCTCCTCATATTTTGATTTTAATACACTTATTATAATATAGTTCTTTCGAAAACAGCAAGACCTTTATCAATTTCTTCTTTTGTGATAGTCAATGGCGGTAAAAAGCGGATAAGTGTTTTTGCGGTAAGCACCAGCAATCCGTTTTCAACACAATCTGATGCAACCTCTTTCGCATTGTCTTTCTCAAGAACAATACCTATCATCAATCCCATTCCTCTGACTTCTGCAATACCTTTCATTTTGGAAAGTTTGTATCGGATATAATCGCCTTTGATGTTGACTTCTTTTAAAAATTCACTGTCGGAAACTCTGCTTACAACCTCTAAAGCTCCTGCACAAGCTATGGGATTTCCGCCGTATGTTGTACCGTGTGTTCCCGCTGTCATGACATTCTGTAGTTTTTCGTTACAAAGACATACTCCCATCGGTAAACCTCCGCCAATGCCTTTTGCTGAAGAAATAATATCGGGCTGTATACCAAACTGTTCATAACAATAGAATGTCCCTGTTCTTCCTATGCCTGTCTGCACTTCATCGACAATCAACAGCAAATCGTTTTGCTGACAATATTCGGCAAGTTCTGTCACAAAGGATTTTTCAAGCGGATTGACACCACCCTCTCCTTGAATGAGTTCTATCATAACCGCACAGGTATGACTGTCAACTTTGGATTTTACGCTTTCTATATCATTGGCTTTGGCAAAACAGAAACCCTCTGTAAACGGGAAAAAGTAATTATGAAAAACATCTTGTCCTGTTGCGGAAAGTGTTGTTACGGTTCTTCCGTGAAAAGAATTTTTAAGAGTGATAATATTAGTTCGTTCTTTGCCGTATTTTTCAAAGCTGTATTTTCTTGCCAGCTTGATGGCACATTCATTCGCTTCTGCACCACTGTTGGCAAAAAAGACTTTACTGTAAGATGTGATTTGACATAGCTTTTCGGCAAGTTGTGTCTGTAATGGATTATAGTATAAATTTGAAATGTGTTGTAATGTTCCCGCCTGTTCGGAAACAGCTTTTACCCATGCATCATCACAGTAGCCAAGAGAATTTACACCTATTCCGCTGGTAAAATCAATATATTCCTTTCCGCTTTCATCATAAGCGGTTGCCCCTTTTCCTTTGACAAGAGCAACAGGAAAGCGTCCATAGGTGTTCATAATATATTGATTATCCTGTTCTTTGATTTGTTCAAATGTCATTTGTATCTTCCTTTGTCTGGATTTTTTAGCCGATTAAAGGGCTTTGCCCTTTAAAATCCCACAAGGGGCGTTGCCCCTTGACCCCACAAACTTTTTGAAAAAAGTTTGACAAAAACTTTTATGGCTCACTTCGTTCGGAGGGAATTTCAAAAGTTTGACAAAAACTTTCAAGGCTCACTTCGTTCGGTGGGAATTTCATAAGAGTAGTCATAAACATCGCTGCGTCTGATAAATCCAAGACTGCTCCAGAAACTTTGTCCTATTAAATTATCACAATAGGTTAATATATGCGTTTTGACAATGCCTTCTTTTGTCAGTTTGTCAATAGCTGTGGTTGCCAGTGTCTTTGCAATCCCTTTTCTGCGGTGTTCAGGCAATACTGCCATATGATGAATATATCCCCGTCTGCCGTCATGTCCTGCAAGCACCGTTCCGACAATCCTTCCGTTAATTACCGCAACCTGACTTAATCCTTTGTTTCGTTCAAGATAGCGTTCAATTTCTTCTTTACGGTCTGCATTGGATAATGCTCTTTTAGAGGTTATCTGCCACATTGCAAAAACTTCTTCATAATCTTCTTTTGTCATCGCTCTTATCAGTACTTCGGACATATTTCCACCTCGAATGTTATTCGTCAACTATTTTACCAGAACATTGTTCCTATACCTTCATCGGAAAACAACTCGATTAATATAGAATGTTCTATTCTTCCATCTATAATATGCGTGCGTCTTACTCCACGCCTTACCGCTTCTACACAACAGTCTATTTTGGGTATCATACCCCCACTGATAATGCCTGAGCGTTTCAGCATGGGAACTTCACTGACATTTACTACAGGTATTAAAGTGTTTTCATCATTTTTATCTCTCAACAAACCTCTGATATCGGTCATTAAGATTAATTTACAGGCACCTAATTTTGCCGCAATTCTTGCTGCCGCAACATCTGCGTTGATATTATACACATTACCGTCATATCCCCCTGCTATGGTAGATATTATCGGTACATATCCACTCTTGATGGTATCGTTGATAATTTTTTCGTTGACCTCTCTGATTTCTCCCACAAACCCTAAATCATCAGCTGACGCTAATTTATCCGCCATCAGCATTTTTCCGTCAAGACCACACAATCCTAACGCTTTTCCGCCGTGTTCGTTGAGGTTTTTGACTAAACTCTTGTTGACTTTCCCTGCCAGCACCATCTGTACAATATCCATTGTTTCACTGTCAGTAACACGCATACCACCAATGAATTTGCTTTCTTTTCCCGTTTTTTTCAGCATATCGCTGATTTCAGGGCCTCCGCCGTGAACAAGTACAACATTCACTCCGACAAGCTGCATAAGGACAATATCACTCATGACAGCACTTTTCAATTTTGGACTTATCATGGCATTTCCGCCGTATTTGACAACTACCGTCTGTCCTGCATAGCGTTGTATATACGGTAGTGCCTGTATCAGCACATGGGCTCTTTCTTCGTTGGTTATATCCATCTTATTACAAAATTCCTTTCTGCTTAGGTTTAAGTGTCAGCTATGAAACTTAAGTTTTTCGTCAACCTTTTTTCAAAAAGGTTGTGGGGTTCAGGGGCAACGCCCCTGATAGGATTGTCAAGGGCAACGCCCTTGACAAAATCAAAAAGCCGGAGGAATAATTTCCAGACCTGCTGTTTCTTCTATTGCGAAAACAATGTTCATATTTTGAATGGCTTGTCCTGCTGCACCTTTTACCATGTTGTCAATAGCGGATACGGCAATAAGAGTATTCGTTCTGGTATCAATATGTAAGGAAATATCTCCGAAATTGGAATATTTGATATTGTGAATGTCTGCTGTTTTTCCTTTGGGAAGTACACGGACAAAATATTCATCAGCATAAAAATCTTCATATACTTTACGGATTTGTTCTTCTGTTATACCGTCTTTTAAAGGTGCGTAAACGGTAGACAAAATGCCACGATTGACAGGCAAAAGATGAGGAACAAATGTGATTTTTACAGGTGCATTGGCAAGATGAGAAAGTGTCTGTTCGATTTCGGGGGTATGACGGTGACAGCCGACTTTATAGGGGTGAAATCCTTCGTTGAGGTCAGTAAAGTGCGTGTTCTGGGAAAGTCCTCTGCCTGCTCCCGTTGCACCGCTTTTACAGTCGGCAATAATACCTTTCGTTTCGACAAGTCCCTTTGCAACAGCCGGCCCTATGGCAAGCGGAACACCTGTGGTATAGCAGCCGGGATTGGCAATTATCTTTTTGCCCTTGATGTTTTCACGGAAAAATTCGGGCAAAGCATATACAGCGTTCTTATGCAATTCTTTGTCACTATATTCTCCGCCGTACCACTCTTTATAATCTTCTTCGTTTTCCAGACGAAAATCTGCTCCCAAATCAATAAAGATTTTGTCTTTATCATAACAGGTCTTTGCCAGTTCCTGCGATAAACCGTGCGGTAATGCCGCAAAAATAACATCACATCTTTCAACCACATCTTCCGCTTTTTCACAAATCATGTCATTAAGCTGATAGTATGAGGGGTATACTTCGCTGATGGCTTTCCCCTCAAAACTTACTGAACTGATGGCGGTGATTTCTGCTTTCGGGTGTGTCATCAGTAAGCGTACCAACTCCGCTCCTGCATAACCTGTTGCTCCGATAATTCCTGCTTTTATCATTCTGTTTCATCTCTTTCGTCTGTTATCATTCTATCTGTATATTCGGGAAAATTGTTGATAATCACTTCTTCCAGTTTTTCGGAATATGGCAGTCTAAAAAATATTCCGTTCTGGTCTTTCGGTGAATTGATACTGTTGATATTTTCTTCATCTAACGATACAGAAAATAAAAAAAATGTATCGTCATTTTCGTCCTCTTTATCTTGTTTTCTGCTGTGCCGTTGATTCAGCTTTACGATATATTGAAAATCTTGCCAACGGTAATGCTTTCGGTAAAACAGAAAACGAAATGTTACCTCTTTATCACTGAATTGATAATGTCCCATCACTGTGTAAAACTGAAAAATCGCAAAAAACATCAGTATCAGAAATATCACATTAAATAATTGCGGATTATTGATGGTCAACTCTGATTTGTCTTTAAAATTAATATTCATACAGGACAGTACTGCTAAAATCATATCTGCTGTCTCTATCAGTAACCATACTATTGCTACCACTATGGGATATCTTCTGACTTTCATAAACGACACCTTAATAATGTATTTTTTATTTCTTCTGCTATCAGATATGCCAGATGAACGGGAACTGCATTGCCTACCATTTTATATCCGTCATCGACTTTTTGATAGATAAATTCAAAAGCATCAGGAAATCCCTGTATTCTGGCACACTCTCTCACAGTCAGCCTTCTATAAAGATGTTCTTTCCCCACGACAAAAATTCTTTTGTTTTTTTCTACTTTAACCATTGGAGGTGCTTGAGGGTGTAACTGACATTGTCGTCCGCTTGCCTGAATAGTAAATGCTGTTTCATTCCATTTTCTTACACGATTTCTGCTCATAAAAATCGTAGAATACGAACCTACAAAATATTCATGATTTTTAACAAGAACATCCGGATTAGTCCGGTTTTTCTCCAATGTCGCAACAGCATTATCTTTTAAATCCCATATAGTATCCTTTAATGTGATTTTTTGGTTTTTTGCAGTAGTAGTCGGAATAGGAAACTGAAATTTTACAACAAGGTCTTTCCTGAATCCGATATAAAAAATTCTTTTTCTCTCCTGAGGAATACCATAATCTGAAGCATTGACCCTATACAAAGTAACATGATAACCACTTTGGTCAAATAAGTCCAGTATATTTTTAACAGCTTGTGTATGCCGTTCCGATAACATTCCCGATACATTTTCCGCTAAAAAGAACTTTGGCTTTTTACTTTTTAAAATTCTGATATAGTCAAAAAACAACTTTCCTCTTTCATCATCAATCCCCCGCAATGCTCCTGCTTCACTCCAGCTTTGACATGGAGAACCACCGATAATTCCATCAATATTATCAGGAAAATCCGTTGCGTTAAGTTGTCGGATATCTTTCTTTATCAGCAAAGCAGAGTGATTTTTTTCGTAGGTAGACCATATCGTTTTATCATATTCATTGGCAACAACAATATGAAATCCTGCTTTTTCAAATCCTAAATCCAGCCCTCCTGCACCTGAAAATAAACTTATTACCTCCATAATAATTTCCTCATTTCATGATAAAAGTAATCAGTTTACAATTTTTCAGTTGTGCAGGATTATCAGGATTTTTGATTTTCACATCAACTATCTGTAAATTTTCTTTTTCTTCAGATAAACTTTCTATTCGCTCTCTGTTGGAAAAAGTAAGATATTTTTCTTCGCTGATAATTGCCATAAAATTAAATTTCGCTGAAAAATCTCTTTTAAATATATATTGAATATCAGGAGGGTTGCTGTTATTACCAAGGTAAGAAAATACTTCAGATATTTTTAGATTCCTTTGATTTTCGTCATCTATTGCAAATGTACCTGCGAACAAATCTTTGATATATTCTTCTAAGGCTTCTCCTGTACTGTTTGCTCTGTTTTTTTCTGAATATATACTTTTTACTTTAAGCACAGGATTATTTACCAAATTGATAATAGCCGTAATAATATTATGTTCCATTGTTTGTCCCCATTTATAACAATGTCCTGACTTCTTTTACAGCTTTCAGCACATTGGCAGGCCCTCCGTAAGGATTTCTTTCTTTGACACATTTCTCCAGAGAAATGGCTTCGTAAACACCATCGTCAAAAATATCACATACGGCTTTGTATTCTTCAAGCGGTAATGTTTCCAGCGTCAACCCTTTGTCTATACAGATGGCTACCAAAGTTCCTGTGGCTTTGTAAGCATCACGAAATGGCAGTCCCTTTTTGACAAGATAATCTGCACAATCTGTTGCATTAATAAATCCTTTTGCGGAAGCGTTCCGCATATTCTGAGAAATGACTGTCATGGTATCCAGCATGGGAGTAAAAGCTGTCAGACACATTTTTACTGTGTCAACGGCATCAAAAACAGCTTCTTTGTCCTCCTGCATATCCTTATTATAGGCAAGAGCTATGCCTTTCATGGCTGTGAGTAAACCTTGCAGGTCACCGAATACTCTGCCTGATTTTCCTCTGACAAGTTCCGCAATATCAGGATTTTTCTTCTGTGGCATAATGGACGAACCTGTGGAAAACGCATCGTCAAGTTCAATAAACTTAAATTCCCACGAACACCACATGATAATTTCTTCCGAAAATCTTGAAAGATGTACCATGATAATAGAAAGTGCAGAGGCAAGTTCCAGACAAAAATCCCTGTCGGATACACCATCTAAACTGTTTCGGGTCATACCGTCAAATTGCAAAAGTTCTGTGGTAATGGTTCTGTCTATGGGATAGGTGGTACAGGCTAACGCACCACTGCCCAACGGATTGATGTTCATGCGTTTCTGTGTATCATTCAGACGGGATAAATCACGCAGTAACATTTCGGCATATGCCATAAGGTGATGTCCGAATGTGATGGGTTGGGCTCTCTGTAAATGGGTATATCCCGGCATAACCGTATCGCTGTACTGTTCGGCTTTGTTACAGATGACTTCTATCAGATTTCTGACTTGTAACTTTAAATCGTCAATCTGATTTCTTAAATACAAACGGATATCCACTGCTACCTGGTCATTACGGCTTCTGGCAGTGTGCAGGCGTTTTCCTGCATCACCAAGTCTTTTGGTGAGTTCTCCCTCTATAAATGTGTGAATATCTTCGGCAGTCATGTCTATCTGTAATTTTCCACTCTCGATATCTTCAAGGATTTCATTCAGCCCTCTGCAAATCAATACAGACTGGTCTTTGTCAATAATCCCACATTTCCCCAACATCGTAGCATGGGCTATACTGCCTTGTATATCTTCTTTATACATTCTGCTGTCAAAGGATATGGAAGAATTGAAATCGTTTGTTGTCTGACTGATTTCTTTCTGAAAACGCCCTGCCCATAACTTCATTTGTTTCACCTCATAAATTAGTTTATGGGACGGGTGATGATACCTACCCGTCCCTTATTCTTCAATCGCTTTTTCCTCACTGACAGATTACTTGATTAATCCTTTTTTCGCTCTTACCTGAATGGGAAGTCCGAACAGATTGATAAATCCTGCGGAGTCGTTCTGGTTGTAAACTTCATCTTCATCAAATGTAGCAATTTCGGGGTCATACAGGGAATACGGTGAAGTTACTCCTGCATCTATAATATTGCCCTTGTAAAGTTTCAGTTTGACATCTCCTGTAACAGTCTGCTGTGTGCTGTCAACAAATGCCGATAAGGCTTCCCGTAAAGGTGTGTACCACTGTCCGTAATAGACAAGTTCCGCAAATCTGTTGGCTACTAAAGTCTTGTAGTGCTGGGTATCTCTGTCAAGACAGATTTCTTCCAGTTTTGCGTGTGCAGTATAAAGAATAGTTCCGCCGGGTGTTTCATATACACCTCTTGCTTTCATGCCGACAAGTCTGTTTTCTACCATGTCGGTAATACCGATACCGTTTTCGCCGCCAAGTCTGTTCAGCTTTTCGATAATAGCTACACCGTCCATTTTTTCCCCATCTATTGCTGTGGGAATACCTTTTTCAAAAGAAACGGTAACATAAGTCGGTTTGTCAGGAGCTTGTTCGGGTGATACACCAAGCTCTAAGAAACCTTCTTTGTTATACATGGGTTCATTGGCAGGGTCTTCCAAATCAAGTCCTTCGTGAGATAAATGCCAGAGGTTCTTGTCTTTGGAATAGTTGGTTTCTCTGTTGATTTTAAGAGGAATTTTCTTTTCTTCTGCATAGGCAATTTCTTCTTCTCTGGACTTAAATTCCCATGTTCTCCAAGGAGCAATGATGGTCATATCGGGAGCATAGGCTTTGATAGCCAGTTCAAAACGAACCTGGTCATTCCCCTTACCTGTACAGCCGTGACAGATAGCATCTGCACCTTCAGCTTTAGCAATCTCTACAATTCTTTTGGCAATAACAGGTCTTGCAAACGATGTGCCAAGTAAGTATTTCCCCTCATAAACTGCACCCGCTTTGATAGTGGGAAATACATATTCTTCGACAAATTCTTTATTAAGGTCTTCTATATAAAGTTTTGATGCACCTGTGGCAATCGCTTTTTCTTCCAGTCCGTCAAGTTCTGTTCCCTGTCCTACATTACCCGATACCGCAATAACTTCACAGTTATTGTAATTGTCTTTCAGCCACGGAATGATGATGGAGGTATCCAGTCCCCCTGAATAAGCAAGTACCACTTTTTTGATATCTTCTTTTTTCTTTATCATTGTCAATTCCTCCGTATATAAAAACAGCTTTCATCTTTATTATCTGATTTTTGCTGTCTGATTTTTACATTCTTTATTATACAC
>CACYDZ010000208.1 GCA_902773265.1 uncultured Ruminococcus sp. | reverse complement strand
CCTTTGAAAAGGCTTGACCGAAACTTTCAGTTGTCACAGCTGAAAGTCGGATAAACAATCCGAACGAAGTGAGCCGAAAAAGTTTTTTATCCACTTTTTTCAAAAAAGTGGGCAGGATTTTCAAGGGTGCAACCCTTGAACAGGAGAGTGATAGTTAATGAAGATAGTAGGAATGATACCTGCAAGAGGTGGGTCAACGAGATTTTACAACAAGCCGACCAAAATGATTTTTGATAAGCCGATGTTGTGGTGGGTGTGGAAACATTCCAAAGAAGTAGAATGTTTTGAAGAAGTCTATGTGGCAACAGACAGCGAAGAAATTAAAGAAATGGCAGAAAATTTCGGAGCAAAAGTGGTGATGACCTCCAAAGACAATGAAACAGCTACTGAAAGACTGTATGAATTTTCACAGAAAATAGATGCAGATTTATATGTCATGGTCAACGGAGATGAACCGTGTATTACCAAAGAATCCATAGTAAAATGTATTCCTGAAAATCTGGATACAGACGATTTTTATGTATCAAACCTGATGACAGATTTCAGTGACCCTGTTGAAGTTGTAGACAGCACCAATCTGAAAATCGTAACGAATAAAGATGGTATTTGTCTGTTTATTTCAAGAAGTCCGATACCTTTTCCGAAAGGAGCAATGAACTATACCTATCATAAATTTGTCGGTGTAGGAGCATTCACGAAAAAGGCATTACAGTACTATCATGATACCCCCAGAGGTCCTATCGAAAAAATCGAAGAAAATGACTCATTCAGATTTATCGAGAACAGAAAAGATATCTACTATATCAATGCCCATTGTAAGACAATTTCAGTTGATACGCCTAAGGATATTGCCAAAGTAGAAGAATATCTCAGAAAGAACGGAGAGATTTAAAATGTTCAAGCTGATAGCAGGGCCTTGCGTCATTGAATCAAAAGAAAATGCACAAATGATTGCGGTTCGCTTAAAGGAGATTACCGACAAATTAGGCATACCATTTACTTTTAAAGCCTCCTACGATAAAGCCAACCGAACATCTATCAAAAGTTACAGAGGGCCGGGACTGGAAAAAGGTTTACAGATTTTATCCGATATCAAAGAAAGTGTCGGTGTAAAGATTGCTACCGATATCCACGAACCCAATCAGGCGGACTTAGTGGGACAAGTTGCTGATATTGTACAGATACCCGCATTTCTTTGCCGACAGACGGACTTATTGGTAGCAGCGGCAAAAACAGGCAAAGCCATCAATATCAAAAAAGCACAGTTTCTTGCTCCGTGGGATATGATTAACTGTATCAATAAGATTAAAGATATCAACAGTAATTTAATGCTGTGTGAAAGAGGTACCTGTTTTGGGTATAATAATCTTGTGGTAGATATGACAGGACTTGTAGAGATGAAAAGTTTCGGATTTCCTGTAATATTTGACGCAACGCACAGTGTACAGAAACCGGGTGGCAACGGTACAGCAACAGGCGGTAACAGGGAATTTGCCGAACCGTTGGCAAAATCAGCTATTGCCATAGGTGTTGACGGCATATTTATGGAAACTCACCCTGACCCCGAAAATGCACTTTCAGACGGTGCCAATATGGTATATCTTGATAAAGTGGAGGCAATGCTTACCCGCCTTATCAAAATTTATAGGGCGGTGCATGAAGATGAATGAAACAGACATTATTGCCGAAGGGCGAAAATTATTTGATACAGAAATAAGAGCATTGGAAATCACCAGAAATGCTCTTGATGAGAATTTCATTAAAATCGTCAATCTGATAGTCAACTGTAAAGGCAAAGTCATCATTACAGGTATGGGAAAACCCGGACACATCGGTACAAAAATTTCAGCAACCATGTCAAGTCTGGGAACGCCGTCATTTTTTCTGCACCCCGCCGAAGCACAACATGGTGATTTAGGCATGGTAAGAGATGATGATATTGTCATTGCGATTTCCTTTTCAGGAGAGAGTGAAGAAGTTACCAAATTAATTCCCAGCCTGAAAATTATTGGTGCAACACTTGTGGGAATATCAGGAAATCCCAAATCTACTCTGATACAGAACAGTGATTACAGTTTTGTATTTCCGCCTTTCAGGGAAGCGTGTGCCATGAACCTTGCACCGACCTCAAGTACAACAGTGGCATTGGCATTCGGTGACGCTTTGGCGGTATGTGCGTCCAAGATTTATGGGTTTAATGAAGAAAATTTTGCTTTATTTCACCCGGCAGGGTCATTGGGAAAGAAATTGCTGTATACTGTGGGAGATATTATGCACAAAGGGGAAGAAAACCCTGTCATTCATTCAGGAGCATTGTTGCGTGATGCGATTTTAGTCATGAGCAAAAAAGCGTTAGGCATTGTCAATATTGTTGACGGCAACAAACTGAAAGGTGTATTTACAGACGGTGATTTACGCAGAGCGTTAAGCAACGAAAAAATAGATGTTTATACGGTAACTATCAATTCACTGATGAGCAGTCAGCCGTTCACAGTGGAAAGCAAGGTACTGGCAGTCGAAGCCCTGAAGAAGATGAAAGATAAAAACATATCTGCATTGCCTGTTGTAGATGACGGTATATTGCAGGGAACTATCAGAATTAATGACATTATCAGTGCAGGAATTGTTTTATAAGGAATGAAAGATATGTCAGTGGAATTGAAAGAAGTCAGACTTTTTGTCATGGATGTAGATGGCACAATGACAGACGGCAAGATTTATGTCGGAGCAGAGGGCGAAATGATGAAAGCGTTCAATGTAAAAGACGGCTACGCATTGGTAAAGTGTGAAGACTATGGAATAAAGACGGCAATTATTACCGGAAGAAATTCTGAAATTGTCGAGAACCGTGCTAAAATCTTGAAAATCAGCGAAGTATTTCAAAATGTAACCGATAAAGTTGCTGTACTTGAAAATCTTGTGAAAAAGTACAATTACAAGTGGTCAGAAGTAGTCTATATAGGAGATGATGAAAATGACCTTGAATGTATGAAACAATGCGGATATTCAGCGTGTCCGTTTGATGCTGTAAGAAGTGTGGTGGAAACGGCTGACTATATCTGCACACACAAAGGCGGAGATGGTGCTGTCAGGGAGATACTTGACAAAATTTTTGAGGCAAAAAGTAAATAAAATATAAAGAAACCGAGTTGAATACAGAACTCGGTTTCTTTACAAAATAAAAAGGAACCCCGAAATCGGGGCGAAAAAAAGAATACCCCGATTTTTCGGGGTATTCAAAGCGTATGGTGGATTGTCTTTTACATTCCCAAATCGGATAGATTAAACAAAAATAAATGGTGGATTGTCAGGGACTCGAACCCGGGACCTACCGGTTATGAGCCGGTTGCTCTAACCAACTGAGCTAACAATCCGTTTCTTGACTGCCTGAATATTATAACAGTTGATATAGAAAATGTCAACACTTTTTTCAGGAAAAATTATGAATTTTGCAAGGGAGTTTATTGTTAATGATGAAAATACTTTTTGTTGCCAATGTCAGAAGTCATATAGGACAGTTTCATACCAATTACATCAACTATCTGAAACAGAACGGGCATACGGTTGATGTTTCCTGTTACGATAATTCAGCAGACAAGGACGGATATGATTTCAGAGGTGTTCACGAATTTTATTTTATTCCGTTACAGCGTTCACCGTTCAGACGGCAGAATCTGAAAGCGATTTCCGAACTGACAGAGATTATCAAAAAGGGTAATTATGATATTGTACATTGTCATACACCGATGGGAGCGGTATCGGCGAGAGTAGCGAACAAAAGGGCGAAATCAAAGGCAAAAGTGATTTATACAGCACATGGATTTCATTTTTTCAAGGGAGCACCGTTGATGAACTGGTTGTTTTTTTATCCCGTAGAAAAAATTTTAGCCCGTGATACGGACACACTTATCACCATCAACAGCGAAGATTACGAACTTGCCAGACGTAAAAAATTCAAAGTCAGGGACGACATTATCAGAATCAACGGGGTAGGGGTGGATTTGCAGAAGTTCACACCGTCAACACCGCAGATAAAAGCCGAACTGAGAAAACAATATGGGTATCGTGATGATGAATTTCTGCTGATTTATCCTGCCGATATTGTCAAGGGAAAGAATCAGGAAATGATATTCAAGGCGATACAGATTCTGAAAAAAGATATTCCCACTATTAAACTCTTATTGCCAGGACATCAGAGAATGATTGAAGAATACCGTCAGATTGTCCAGGAAATGCATTTACAGGACAGAGTAGAATTTTTAGGTTACAGAAGGGATATTCACAATCTGGTATCTCTCTGTGATATTTCCGTTTCCGCCAGCAGGAGAGAGGGATTGCCTGTCAATCTTATAGAAGCGTCAGCGATAGGAAAACCGATAGTCGCTACCAGAGTAAGGGGAAATGCGGACGTTGTGGAAGACGGTGTAAACGGTTATCTTGTCAGTCTTGATGATTACTCACAGATGGCAGAAAAAATTCTTGAGATATACAGAAATCCCGAACTTGCACAGCAGATGAGCAGGGAAGCACGAAGATTGTCCGAAAAGTATTCCATAGAAAATATTAATCATCAGTTGGCGGAAGTATATAAAAAATACGGTGCGAAGTTCACAGATTAACGAAACTCATGAAAAAAAGTCTGTTGTTGTGCGGATTTTTTTTAATCTGTTCATAGTTTAGTAGTGATTTTTTGGTAAAGGTATGTTATAATATACAGGATTACGAACCTTTAACGGAAGAAGTTCACATATACATAAGAGGAGGATTTATCAATATGAGTTTTTTTAAGGCTTTGTTTGGTAACTACAGTAAGAAAGAATTGAAGCGGGTTAAACCGATTATGAACAAGGTGCTGGCCTTAGAAGAGAAGTACAAGGCAATGACAGAGGAAGAACTGAAAGACCAGACAAATATCCTCAAAAAAAGACTGGCTGAGGGCGAAACACTGGACGATATTTTGCCTGATGCTTTTGCGGTATGTCGTGAAGCGTCCGACAGAGTACTGGGAATGCGTCATTATCCTGTGCAGATTATCGGCGGAATTGTCTTGCATCAGGGAAGAATTGCCGAAATGCGTACAGGTGAAGGTAAAACGCTTGTGGCAACACTGCCTGCGTATCTTAACGGACTTACGGGAAAAGGTGTCCATGTTGTTACTGTCAACGATTACCTCGCAAAGCGTGACTCTGAATGGATGGGAAAGCTTTACAACTATCTCGGCCTGACGGTAGGACTTATCGTGCATGACCTTGACAGTGAACAGAGAAAAAAAGCATACAATGCCGATATTACCTATGGTACAAACAATGAACTCGGTTTTGACTATCTGAGAGATAACATGGTTGTCTATAAAGAGAGGAAAGTACAGAGAGGTCATGCATTTGCGATAGTCGATGAAGTTGACTCCATTCTGATTGACGAAGCAAGAACACCGTTGATTATTTCAGGACAGGGAGATAAGTCAACGGATTTGTATGAGAAAGCAGACAAGCTTGCCCGTACCTTGAAATATGAAAAGTTTGCGGAAATCGATGCCAAGGAAGACAAGGAAGACTACTATAAAGAAAATGACATTGATTATGTTATTGACGAAAAAGCCAAAACGGCTACACTGACACAGGCGGGTGTCAAGAAAGTAGAAGCGTATTTCGGTATAGACAACCTCACAGACCCCGATAATCTTACCATTCAGCACCATGTCAATCAGGCTATCAAGGCACACGGTACTATGCAACTGGATATTGACTATGTTGTCAAAGACGGTGAAGTCATTATTGTTGATGAGTTCACAGGTCGTCTGATGTACGGCAGAAGATATAACGAAGGACTACATCAGGCGATTGAAGCAAAAGAGGGTGTCAAAATCGAAAACGAAAGCAAAACCCTTGCTACAATCACTTTCCAAAACTATTTCCGACTTTACAAGAAACTTTCAGGTATGACAGGTACAGCAATGACCGAAGAAGAAGAGTTCGGTGAAATTTACGAACTTGACATTATCGAAATTCCCACCAACAAGCCTATACAGAGAGTTGATGAACCCGATTTCATTTTCAAGAATGAAAAGGGCAAATATAATGCCGTCATTGAAGATATCATCCAATGTCATGAAAAGGGACAGCCCGTACTGGTTGGTACAATCTCCATAGAGAAATCCGAGCTGTTAAGTTCCATGCTGAAAAGAAAAGGTATCAAGCACAATGTCCTTAATGCCAAACAGCACGAGAAAGAAGCAGAGATTGTCGCACAGGCAGGTAAAAAGGGAGCCGTCACAATTGCTACCAACATGGCAGGACGTGGTACAGATATTATTTTAGGCGGTAATGCGGAGTACATGGCACTTTCCGAAATGAGAAAACAGGGCTATGACGAGGAAATGGTAGCACAGGCTACCAGTTACGGCTATACGGAAGATGAAGAAATTCTCAATGCCAGAAAGACTTTCCAGGAACTCAACCAGAAGTTCAAGGAAGAACTGAAAGATGAAGCGGACGAAGTCAGGGAGGCAGGCGGACTGTACATTATCGGTACAGAGCGTCACGAATCAAGACGAATTGACAATCAGCTCAGAGGACGTTCAGGCCGTCAGGGTGACCCGGGAAGAAGCCGTTTCTATCTTTCCACGGAGGACGATTTGATGAGATTGTTCGGCGGAGAGAAAATGCAGTCCGTAATGGAAAGAATGAACACACCCGAGGATATGCCGATAGAAAACAGACTGCTGTCCAACATTATTGAGAATTCCCAGAAACAGGTAGAAAGCCGAAACTTTGGTATCCGTAAGAATGTGTTGCAGTATGACGATGTCATGAACAAGCAGAGAGAGATTATTTACACACAGCGTGACCAGGTTCTCAACGGTGAAGATGTCAAGGAATTCATTGTCAAGATGATTAATGAGAACATCGAAGAAACCGTAAAACTGTATTGTGATAATGAAATTCTCAGAGAGCAGTGGAATCTGACCAGTCTGAAAGATTACTATACAGGTTGGATACTGGAAGAAGATGATGATTGTCTGGACTTCACACTTGACGAACTGGCAGACATGGAAAACAGTCATCTGATAGAACTTATTCAAGGCAAGGCACATGAGATTTACGAAGAAAATGAAAAACTGCTTCCCGAAGAGACCATGAGGGAAATGGAACGTGTTTATCTGCTCAAGAGTGTTGACACCTACTGGATGCAACATATTGATGACATGGAAAACCTGAAACAGGGCATACGTCTGAGAGCATACGGACAGAAAGACCCTGTTGTTGAATATCGTTTTGAAGGCTTTGAGATGTTCGACCAGATGATAGCCTCTATCCGTGAGAATACCGCTAAATTATGTCTGTCTGCTCCGAAGAAGATAGCAGAAGTGCAGAAAAGACAGCTTGCTGATATAGAAAGAGCAAAAGCCATTCGGGAAGAACGTCTTAAAGAGTTGCAGAAAGCGAAAGAAGAAGCGGTTTCCCATGCAGATGAGAAAGAAGTCAAAGTCATTGAACAGGAAATCGAAGAGGAAGAACAGGAAAATATTCAGGAAGCCAGCGTAGTCATCAAACGTGAACAGATGGCAAAGCCTACATCGACAAGCGGTGGTTCGGATAACAGTACGTCAAGTGTATCATCGATAGTCCACAAAAGGAAAGTAGGAAGAAATGACCCTTGTCCTTGTGGTAGTGGAAAGAAATACAAAAAGTGTTGCGGTAAAAATGAATAATATGACTTAAAACAAAGCAATGATAAAAATCCCTTGATGTAAAAAATCAAGGGATTTTCTGTTATATTTTTATTATATAAATATAATAATATATATT
>CACYDZ010000207.1 GCA_902773265.1 uncultured Ruminococcus sp. | reverse complement strand
GTTAAACGCAATGGTGAAATCACTTGCAGAAATCTGTGATGATATACTCATTTTTACAGGTTACACAATTGAAGAACTAAAGGCACTACAACTGGAAAGCATTGATTCCGTCCTTGCTATATGTGCTGCTTTGGTCGATGGGCCATATATTAAGGAATTGAACAACAATATTGGTTTAAGAGGATCTACAAATCAAAGATGCTGGATTTTTAAACATCACGATAAATATGAAGGCATTGAGACTTCAGAAAGAACACTGCAGACCATTCTGTATGGTAATAAGGTTTTAACAATAGGAATTCCTCAAGGAGAAGCATCGAAATGATTAACGCTGCTGAGACACAACCGCCGAAATTGACTGTTGGCAGAATAATAAACGCTGCGGAAACGATTCCTCCTGGAAGTGCACATCAAGATGGACAAAGCATAGTATTGTCAGCCGGAGAATCGGTTGCTGATAGTTATGTTATCAATCATCTGATGGATAAACAGGGAAAGCAGTCAAATGTCTATCTGGCTAAAAAATGGGGAAAATCTTATGTGATCAAGATATATCACAACGGGTGGCATCCATCAAATCAGATGCAGAGTTTTTTAACGAGTGTGCGACATCCTAACATTGCACACGTTATTGAATGTGGTGATTATGCTGGAAACTATTATGAAATATATGACTACTATTCAGAAGGAACACTTGAAGAAGCTGGTGCACTTTCAAGTGCACATATTCAAAATGTGATAGTCCCATCAATTAATGAAGGGCTTCACGAACTTCATAGGAACGGAATTGTACATTGTGATATAAAGCCCAGTAATCTGTTTTATGCGGACAATGGTGAAAGGGTGGTAATCGGTGACTGTGGAATCAGTGGATATACGAATTCAAACGGAAAACTTGTAGATGCAGTCAGGGGAACTCCTGAATATGCCCCACGTGTCAGAGCTCTGTTATGGAGCGCGGCAATGTCTCCGGCTTATGATTACGGCTCTTTTGGGCTGGTTCTTTGCAAAGCTGTTCTGGGTCATTCAATTTTTGAAGGAATGTCGGTTGAGGAAATATCAAAAGCATGGGAAGCCGGGTTGGAACTTCCCAGCCAAATAACCGGACGGTTGGGTGTATTGATTAAGGGCCTTTTAAATGAAGATGAAGATCAGCGTTGGGGATACCAGCAGGTAAAACGCTGGTGTGAAGGTGAATACATGCGTCCGACTAACAGGAGCATATATTCCAGAGCAAAAAAAGAGAATCAGAAAAAACCACTTATATTTGGAAGATTTGACGGGCAAACCATAACAGTATCAACTCTCCATCAGTTGGAACAGGCAATAAAAAATCACTGGTCGCAGGCGACGCGGATAGTTAAAAGACGTGAATTGGTAGAGTTTGTACGCCAGTTTGACAAATCTCTGACAGATAAAGTAAGAGAACTTGCACTATATCAGGATACAGATACAGCTGTATTCAAACTGCTTATGTATATTGAAGATGATCCACAGCAGATATTTTACTGCGGCAAAGACTATGGAACCCTTGCTGATTTTGTGGGTCAGTTGTCAACCGGCAAAGATGAAATTGCCAAAAAGTTTCTCTCAACGGGAATGCTAGTATTCTATTTAAGATATAACGATTATGAACAGGCACAGGTTGATAAACTGGAGCAGCTTATCCGTCGGAATGGCAGCAATGATATGTCATCAATATCCACAATTTGTTTTGCGTTGCAGGGTAAAAAGTCTATCGATGTATTTGGTGAGTCTATAGAATCACTTGATGACTTGATTCCTATTCTCTGTAAGTGTTCTGTCGAAGAAATTGATGGATTGCTCCAAGACGATCACTTTATAGCTTGGCTCAACAGATTAGGTTTTGAGAAAGAGATGAAAAGAATGAAGGAGACATTTGGATAAAAATGAGCAGCTATTATACCAGAGCCCAATTGGAAGCGATGAGAAAAGCACGCTTAAAACAGGAATTGTCTGACAGTATTCAAAAATTGAAAGAACAATTACAAACAGAGCATACAAACAGTGTCCATATGACTGCAGGCTCTAATATTGAAACGACTGTATTTGCAGAAGACAATGCTGTCGGTGGGTATAGTGGGAATGGAATTGTCTTGGCTGAGATGCTGCAGACAGAAAACATGAAAAGAAGTGCCCAACGTGACAGTCTTGATTTTTCGGGTTTATTAACCTCAACTATGAAAAAGCCTACAAAACTTGAGATGGAACTTGATTCCTGGATCAGGAAAGCAGATGAGCGGCCAATTATAACTGAAAAGGACGAAAATGACCGGTTACGACTGCATGCTGAAATAGCCAGAACAGTTCAGTCTGCAACAGATATTGAAGATAAGATCAGGTCTGTAAAAATGCGTGTTTCAAGTTATCTGAATGGTTCGGCACGAATAACAGAAACAGAAAAAAAGAGAATAGAATCATCCTATTATGAGTATTGTGCATTATGCAGAATGCTTGAAGTGAATCCTACAGAAAACCTTCCATTTCGAGTAGAAAAAGAAATCGAAAGAATGACTGCTGTTTTGGAAAAACGCAGGCAGGATGAATATGTAATGTCTGTTATTGAAGAGATAATGGAAGACTTGGGATGCCATGCTAAAGATGACGCTGTGCTGGATCATACGATAGGACAGATATACTCTGTCGACGGACATGCACTTTGTGATGTTTTTGTTGGAAATGATGGCGGAGGAATTATGTTTGAACCGATCGGAGAATCAAGAAATGGCTCTCTGGAAAAGCAGCGTCAGATAGAAAACAGCGCAAACAGCATCTGCTCCTTATACGCAACGATAGAAGAGAGAGCTGCTGAAAAAGGCGTAATATTAAACAGAATATATATGGAACCGGCGCATATCAATGAAATGTTTGCCCAGTCTGACATCAGTGAAAGAAAAGCCAGAAAAAAGGGAAGAAAGGCATCTTCACAGAAACAAAAAGTTTTAAGTTCGGAGGATTAGTATATGGCATTTTGCAAAGTTTGTACCTGCGGAGAAAAGATTGTATTTGAACGACCGTTGAGTTATCCCGAAAAATGTCCTTCTTGCGGACGTCGACTGGTAGATTTTATGACCTATGTGGAGGATGATCCGCGAGTTGAAGAACTGCTCAAGAATACATCCGGAACAACGGAAGAAGAAAAAGATAAAAAACCTGTTTTTGGTGAAACATCAAGTGTTAAGAAACAATATTATTTGAAACTGATCAATGGTAGTATGATTCCGATTCCGGACGAAGGCTGTATTATAGGGCGGACTGAGACAGGGGCAGAGGAACTTGCGGAATTCCCGTCAGTAAGCAGACAGCATCTGCGTGTTACACCGAGGCGGAATATAGGGGTTCTTGTAGAGGATATCAGCACCTATGGAACGCTGGTGGACGGGCAGAGAATTGTAAAGAATACACCCGTCAGAGTTGTTGATGGTTCAAAAATCACTTTATGTGATCTCGAAACAGTTCTCATGGCAAAAGAGGGAAATGACTGATGAAACAAGCAGAGAAATGGCAAAAAGATCTTGCTGTCTATCAGGACATTAATACGACTTTTATAGTTGAAGGAAACGTTCATGATCTGCAGCCTTGGATATATGAAGATGATGGTACGTGTGAACCTGTTGTCCTTTCGCTGTATCTCCAACGGTATCTGACAGAAGAAGGATACGATCCGATTGTTTTCTATAATAGGATCGATGGGTTTTTTAATCCATATGCCAGTGACATGGTTTCAACTTTTTTCAGAGGAGTATCATCGGATGAGAAGTCATCTAAGTCGATAAGCACAGCAATGGAACTGATCAGAAAAACGATGGCAAATACAGTGCGGCCTACTGCGGTTGTGGTTGATTTGGCCAATACAATTGCCACATCACCGGATAATCTTTCAGACGAAGAATTGGAATACTATACAAGACTTATGCTGGCCTCAAAGATGCCGACACAGGCATTGAGCATGCATGATAAACGACCGCTTACAAATCTTTTGTTTTTGGTCGTCGAGAAAGTCAACGATATCCCGACGTGGTTTTATCTGAATAATCCATATGTGCGTACTTTAACGATTTCCCGTCCTGAAAAGGAAGTGAGAACAGCGGTCATAGATGCGAGGATCGATACGCTTCAAGGAACAAATGATCTGAGTCCGGAGGAGAGAAAAAAAGCAGAGGAAGAGTTTGTTGCATTAACTGATGGAATGACATTGGTAGAACTATTTGGCATTTTCTCCTTATGCCAACAGAAGAAGTATTCCGTTTTTCAGATACGGGAAGCCGTGAAAATGTTCCGTTACGGTGAAACAGAAAGCCAGTGGGATAAACTTGATATGGAAAAGGTCAAGAATGCTGAACACTATCTCTCACGGCGTGTCAAAGGTCAGGATGCTGCTGTGAAAAAAGCAGCAAGTGTTATCAGCCGTGCTTGCCTGGGAATGTCGGGGATTCAAGGTGGCTCCAGTAGTCGTCCCAAAGGTGTACTCTTCTTCGCAGGACCTACCGGCACCGGTAAAACAGAGCTGGCAAAGACAATTGCTGAATTCATTTTCGGTGATGACAGTTTTGTGACCCGCTTTGATATGAGCGAGTATCAACAACCGCACTCTGATCAAAAACTTCTTGGTGCTCCTCCGGGATATATCGGTTACAGTGATGGCGGACAGCTGACAAATGCAATCAAATCAAAACCGTTCTGTGTTTTGCTTTTTGATGAAATTGATAAAGCACATCCATCTATACTGGATAAGTTTCTACAGATATTGGAAGATGGACGAATCACAGATTCTGCCGGTGAAACGATGTATTTTTCAGAGGCACTTATTATATTTACCAGCAATTTAGGCGTAGTCGGACAGGATACTGAAACAGGAAAACGGTATCAGACTATAACACCTGAGATGGATTATGATACCATCCAGAAAGAACTTTTAATAGCCATCAAAGACTATTTTAAATACACGATACAACGCCCGGAATTATTAAATCGTATTGGCGACAACTTTGTTGTTTTTGACTTTATAAGAGAAAAAGCAGTTGAAGAGATTCTTAATCTGAAACTCAATGCGATTGTGAAGAATCTCGAACACGAAAAGAATATACAACTTGAAATCAAACCACCTTTCAAAGAATATCTTCTGAGTAAAGCAAGAAGTGATCTGTCAAATGGTGGCCGTGGTATAAGCAATATGGTTGAAACATGTCTTGTTAACCCGCTTGCCAAAGTGCTTGTGAAGGAAAACTGGAATATGGGAGACACTGTCATTATTGAAGACAGTCTATCTGGTGACGAAGAACAATTCAGGTATTCAATCATTCATAGAAATTAAACATAAAAATGAAAAGGACAGAAGAGACTTGATTCCATGATTC
>CACYDZ010000206.1 GCA_902773265.1 uncultured Ruminococcus sp. | reverse complement strand
TAAAGTTTGTTCCCATATCATTTTTTTCAATAATGATATTTGTCATCGTAACATAGAATGTCGTATGGTAAGAATGACCGTGTCCTTCAGCGGTTTCCATAAAAAATTCCGTATCACCAAAACCTTTTCCCTGAGCAGTAACCTCGATAATCAGCTCCCCGTCATCAGAAAGATGATATCCTTCAAAGCGGATTAACCCCTCTTTACTGCACGAAGTCAGTGTTGCCTTTACTTGAGAATCCCCATAAGAAGAACGGGTATGTACTTCATAATGATTTCCGTTCATTATCACATAGACACTTGTAATAACGATGGACAAAATGATGATAACATTCATCACAATAAACTGAGGTTTATTTCTCATTTTTCTTTTCTTCATTGACATTCACCTTTTTCTGTTGTTTTTTAAAGAACATTCGAATTGATTATCAGAGTTTCAGCTGTGACAATTAAAAGTTTCGGTCAAGCCTTTGGGGAGGCTTGTGGGGTTAAGGGGCAAAGCCCCTTAGCAGGATTTTAAAGGGCGGCAGCCCTTTAATCGGCAATCTTCTCTGTACTATTGTATCAGAAACCAAAACACCATGCAAGCTGAACAGAAATATTTCTGCAAAAATCCATAAAGATTTCTTCCGGTTCAGAAATGACAGCTTTCCCACTAAAATTTGTACTTGCATTATCCACCCAAATACGATATAATAGGGCAAATCGTTTACAGTATGTTGAAAGAGGTTATTGTGCTATGAAAAAAGTTACCCGAAAATTGTTGGCTGTATCACTGACAGCTCTTGCGATTGTTTCTTTGACCGGTTGTGGAATGCGACCTGCATCCGTTCCCGCCGAAAACAAAGTTCAGGTTTCAAAATTTGAAAATACTTCCGGTGGTATTCAGGCTGTCTGCAAAACACTTAAAGATAAAGAATATGTCGGCGATGACTGTGTGGAAATGTACTCTGTCGCTATCGGTGCAGAAAAAGGTTATCGCTTTGATAATCTGAAAATCAACGGCTCTGTTTTCTCCATGGAAATCTATGAATTTAAAGATACCGAAAATGCACAGGCAAAAGCCGTTATCGACAGTGTAAAAAAAGACGAGTCTTTTGAAATGTACGGTAGAACCGTAAAATACTGCCATATGTCCGACAACGGAAAATACCTGTTGATTTATCCCGATGCAAAGTCGCTTTCTGATAAGGGTGATGATGTAGAAAATGTTACCAGAATGAAAGATGTATTGGAAATTATCAATAAAACCAAAAATTAATATTCTGTTTAATCCGCCTTGTTTGTGCAAGACGGATTTTTTTATATTGTCAAAATCTGCTTACGCAGATTTTGTTTGAATTTTTAGCCGATTAAAGGGCTTTGCTCTTTAAAACACAGACGGGGACTTTGTCCCCTTGACCCCCACCACTTTTGGAAAAAAGTGGACAAAAACTTTTCATTGTATAAACTTACAGTTGTTTTTCTCTAATCACTATCTTGATTTTTCTGCCGTTTTCGGGTATAATATGATGAATTGTAGTACCGTTTGGCGGAGGGTATAAAAATGGCTCTGAAATTGATGTACATTACAAATCATACAGGCATAGCACAGATTCTTGATGAATATGGTGTGGACAGGATTTTTCTTGATTTGGAAATTATCGGCAAAGAAAAACGACAGGGACATCTGGATACGGTCATATCCCGTCACTCCATTCACGATGTTGCTCTTTTACGCAATGTCGTCAAAAAAGGACAATTATTGGTAAGGTGCAATCCCATACACGAAGGCACAAAAACAGAAATCGAAAAAATTATTGATGACGGTGCAGATATTATCATGTTGCCGTACTTCAAAAGCGTGGATGAAGTGGAAACTTTTCTGGAATGTGTAAGAGGACGGGTGAAAACCAATCTGCTCTTTGAAACCCCTGAAGCCGTAGAAAATGCGGATAAGATTTTAAGTCTGGGAGGAATTGATGAAGTACATATCGGACTGAATGACTTACATCTGGGTTACGGTCTTACTTTCATGTTTGAACTGCTGACGAATGGTGTTGTTGAAAATCTTTGTCAGAAATTCAAACAGTATCATATACCGTTCGGTATCGGCGGTATTGCCGCACTCAATAAGGGTGCTTTGCCCGCTGAATATATTATTGCCGAACATTACCGTATCGGGTCACAATGTGCTATTCTCTCCCGAAGTTTCTGCGATACCAGAAATTTTCATACCCTGACGGATTTTGCCGTAACTTTCCTCCAACGCTTTACCGAAGTCAAAGGCTATGAAAAAGTTCTCGTCAACGAAAATGAAACTTTCTTTGAAAATAACCGCCTGATGGTAAAAAACAGAGTGGAAGAAATTGTCAGACGCATTCAGGCAAACCAACAATAATTCAGACAGAAAGCTGGGAATTTATGAACTTACTCATCACAGGAGCTTTTTTGGCTACTGATGAACAGATGGCACAACTTAAAACACTGGGGTATCAGATAACTTTCGTGCAGGACGAAAGACTGCCACTGGAAATAGACTGTTCATCATTTGATGCTGTCGTTTGCAACGGACTTTTTTTGTATAACGACATAAGAAAATTCAATTCACTCAAATTGATTCAGCTTACCAGTGCGGGGCTTGACCGCTTACCGCTGGATTATATTTCCGAACATTCAATCACAGTCAAAAATGCCAAAGGCGTATACAGTATCCCTATGGCAGAATGGTGTGTAGGTCAGTTACTGTCCGTTTTCAAGCAGACACGCTTCTTTGACCGCAATCAGAAAAACAGACAATGGATAAAAAACAGAAATCTCAAAGAACTTAACGGCACTACCGCAAGTATTATCGGCTTTGGTAGTGTCGGCTCTGAAACAGCAAAGCGACTGTCTGCTTTTGGCGTAAAAATTATTGCTGTAAACCGCTCTGTACCAAAATATGACGGCTATGATAAATATGTCAATCTTCAGCAGCTTGATGATGCACTGTCAGAAAGCGATATCGTTATTCTTACCTTACCACTTACTGAAAATACCTGTCACCTCTTTGATGAAAACAGATGGTCAGCTATGAAAGACAACTGTATTCTGGTCAATATGTCAAGAGGAAAGCTTATCAATGAACATTCTCTCATCACCGCTTTAACAAACGGCAAACCCACTTTTGCTATTCTGGATGTTTTTGAACAGGAACCACTCGACATATCCTCTCCGCTCTGGACAATGGAAAATGTAGTTGTCACACCACATAATTCATTCGTATCAGACAGAAACAACGAAAGACTTTTTCAGGTTATTTATGGAAATCTTCGGTCATTACAGTAATAATGGTGGTACATGATGGTTTATTGGGCTATGTTTATTTATACAATCGTAGTGAGTATGGTTGTCGACAATATGGGCAAACGAACAGTTATATTCAAAGAAGCTGTAAGCCAGAAAAAGATGATGTTCAAAAGAGTAGGATTGTTTGGCGGATTGCTGACTTTTTTTCTGACCATTTTTTTTGCCGGACACCGTTGTGATGTTGCGGATTCATTTATGTATATCAGCTATTTTGGTACAATGAACGGAACCGTAAGCGATATTCCCAGTATCATGCGGTCTGATGCAAAAGCTCCCCTGTTTGACGCAATTATTATTTTTTGCAAACAAGAACTCCATTATACTTATCACGAATGGTTCATGTTACTGGCGTTTTTTCAGGGATTTACGGTTGCCAGATTTATCAGCCGTTTTTCTGAAAATTTTAGTTTTTCCAGTTATATGTTTGTGGCAGAAGTAACTTTTTACTGGATGATGAACGGTATACGACAGTTTACAGCCGTGTGCATTGTTTTACTGGTTATGGAACAGTATTTCAACAAAAAGTGGATACCGTTTTTAATTGCCGTCTATCTTGCCTACAAAGTGCATAGTAGTGATGCCGTATGGATAGGTTTCTTTATTCAAACACACTGGAAACCGTTTGCCATCAAAACACTGATCGCTATCCTGATTGTTGTCATTATATTTTCCTTATATATCAGTGGAGATATGGAAGGTACCGACTACGAAGGGTATAACGAACAGAGTGAATATGATGATGACGGTGTTAATGTATTTCAGGTATTAATCTATGCTGTTCCCGGAGCGATTGCCTTTAATAAAAGAAAAATCATTCTCAGCAAAAAACGACCATATTACATTGATGTCATGATTAATTTATCATTGGTTATTGCCGGTATTGATATTATTGGAATGTTTACTAGTCAGGGCGTTACCATTGGACGACTTCCTATCTATTTTTC
>CACYDZ010000205.1 GCA_902773265.1 uncultured Ruminococcus sp. | reverse complement strand
CTGCTTACGCAGATTTTGGATTTTCTCGGGGAGTTTAAGGGCTTCGCCCTTAAAAATCCCACGAGGGGCTTTGCCCCTCGACCCCACAACTTTTTGAAAAAAGTTGACAAAAACTTTTAATTGTCACCGCTGACACTTGAGGAGAGGATTTTTTGGAAATACAGGATTTACGCAAAAAAGCGATGTCATTACCGTTTTTGCCAGGAGTGTATCTCATGCGTGACAGTCAGGACAAGATTATCTATATCGGCAAGGCTAAAGCATTGAAAAACAGGGTCAGTCAATATTTCGGTTCACAGACCAATCATTCCCCGAAAGTTATCCGTATGGTTGAAAATGTGAGCGATTTTGATTATATCATTACCGACAGCGAATTTGAAGCATTGGTATTGGAATGTAGTCTGATAAAACAACACCAACCACACTATAATATATTGCTGAAAGATGACAAAGGCTATCATTATTTAAGAGTTGGCAATGAAGAATGGGCAAAAATTACCGTTGTCCGAAAAGTGCAGAATGACGGTGCAGAATATATAGGACCATATATGAGTTATCACACCGTTTCGGAAGCATTGGCACAAGCCAGAAAAATTTTCAGAATTCCTGATTGTGATAGAAAATTCCCACAGGATATCGGTAAAGGGCGAGCCTGTTTGAATTATCATATCAAGCTGTGCAATGCACCCTGTATAGGGAAAATCTCTCTGGAAGAGTACCGTGAAAATATTGCCGAAGCCGTAAAGTTTCTCAAAGGCGAAAACAATACCGATATCAAAAAAATGACTGAAGAGATGCAGAAAGCCTCAGAGAATCTGGACTTTGAAAGAGCAGCAAAAATCCGTGACCGTATTTTTGCCGTAAAAAAAATGAAAGAAAATCAGAAAGTAGTTTTTACCTCTATACAAGAACAGGATATTATTGCACTTATTATGCAGGATAACAAAGTCAGTTTTGAAGTATTTAATTTCCGACAGGGGAAACTTTTTGACAGGGAAAATTTCATTCTGGATAATGCTGACACCACTGAACAGACCCGCAGTGATTTTATTTTGCAATACTACTCTTTACGAAACTATATCCCAAAACGAATTGTTCTGGACGGAGATATTGTGGATAAAGAACTGGTTGAACAATGGCTAAGGGAAAAATCAGGGAAAAAGGTAAGTATAATCATTCCGAAAAAGGGAGAACAGTATAAACTGGTACAGATGTGCCGTAATAACGCAGGTGAACACTTTGCACAACAAAAAGGCTATGTCGGAAAGGAGATTATTGCCCTCAATGATTTGGGTAATATGCTGGGATTAGCCAAAACACCCGTCTATATTGAATCCTATGATATTTCCCATCAGAGTGGTACGGCGAATGTTGCGGGAATGGTCGTTTTTGAGAACGGCAGACCTCTCAAAAGTGCCTACCGCAAATTTGAAATCAAAACGGTTGTCGGACAAGATGATTATGCATCTATGGCAGAAGTGATGGAAAGACGGCTTGACGAATATGAAAAACACAAAGATGAAAACAGCGGTTTTGGGAGATTGCCAGATTTGATATTGCTGGACGGTGGCAAGGGACAAATCCATGTGGTTGCTAAAGTGCTTGAAGAAAAGGGATATGCTTATATTCCCCTTTTCGGTATGGTTAAAGACGGCAGTCATAAGACCCGTGCCATTACTTCATCGCAAAAAGAGATTACTATTAAAAATAATCGTAATGTCTTTACGCTGGTTTCTGCTATTCAGGAAGAAGTTCACCGTTTTGCCATAGGCTATCACCGAAAAAAAAGAAAACTTACAGCTTTTAAAAGTTCTTTAACAGAAATTGAGGGTGTTGGTGAAAAGAGAGCAAAGGATTTGCTGAAATATTTCGGAGCGATGGAGAATATCAGGTCTGCCGAAATTTCTCAGCTGGAAAAAGTGCCGTCTATAACCAGAACAGTTGCCGAAAATATCTATCGCTATTTTCACTTCTTGTCAAAATAAGCAAATTTAAAAAGTTGAACAAATATTTTTGTTAAAAGCAAATTTTTAAACCGGTATCCGTACTTAAATCGAACATTTCGATAAAATATTTGTGCATTATGATATAAGTGACAGCGAAAAAAGTGGTGTTTTTTTCAAAAAAATACGGAAAACGAAAAATCATTTTCCGTTTTCCGTGTTTCATTAATGATTAGTCGTATTCGACAACATCAATCCATTTCAAAAGAAATTCTCTTTCTTCACCGACATCTTTGGTCAGCTGAGAAGCGGCAACAATCGGCAACCACTGTTGTACATACTGTTTTGCGGTATTGCTTTTTGTACAGAACAGTTTCAGATATTTATCTGCCAGTTCAGGCTGTCTGAGAGAGAACAGTAAGAATGTTCTTGCGGCATCTGCCGAAGCGTTACCCTGTGTAGCGTGTGACCAGTCCAGAATATGGAATTTACCCTCTGCGTCTATGATGACATTACTCGGGTTGAAATCTCCGTGACATACTTTGGTATGTTTCGGCATTGCCTCCAGACGGGTATGCAAATCGTAACGGGTTGTTGCGTCGATATCTTTCAGCGATGAGATTTTACGGTTCATCTTGTCCTTGAGTTTGTTGAGCAGCGGTGCTTTCTTACTCATAATCTCCAGCTGTATATCCACGAACATATCCAGATATTCATCAATTCTATCAGGATTTTCGTTCATCAGTTCCTGAATAGTTTTTCCCTCAACATAGTCTATCGTGATTGCCCACTGACCGTCTATCAGCGAAACGGCACGCAATTCGGGGATAGGAAGTCCTGTTTCCTCCACTCTTGCTTGATTTAACGCCTCGTTGAGTATATCCGACTTCGGGAAATATTTTCCGTCAAACAGCTTGATTACCTTATCGCCGTCTTTATAGACGAGTTTCCCTGTACGCTGAGCCAGAATTTTTTCTTTTGCCATATAAATCCACCTTTCTTTGTATCATCAACTGTGAAAGTCAACTATCAGTCTACCTACATTATAACACCTGACGGTCAAAATGTATAGTATAATAACAATAAAAAATTACGATTTCTTTTTGGTTATTTATACAAAATTTATGATTTATTTTGGCGATACCGTTACTGCCAGAAAGTAAAGTTGTGGGCAAAATTCATAAATTCCGCCTGAATTTCTATCATCTTCACATTTCTGATATGGTATTCATACATCTGCGTAAAGCTGATAATCATGCTTACCACAACAGAAATAACCAATAATTTCTGCATAATATTTTTCAATCCCGCATTTTTGGTATTGCGATAGAGGATAAAAGCGATTACCAATGCCCCCAGAATTATCTGCCATGCAAAATCGGTTGCATAGCGAACACCATAACCGCTTTCGGCTATGGAAAAGATAATGATGAACGGAGCAACGATACACCCGGACAGCAATAAAGCAGTATTTTGTTTTCTGTACTGTACGGGAGCAAGACGGTATGCTCTGACACCGTACAAATAGGAAAGTGTGGGAAGTGCCTTGAACAGCAGACCACAGGCAATCGTGTTGGCGACAAAATAATAACCGTGTACATCAAGCAGGTCAAACTGAGAGTGAATAAACGGAAAGGTTGTATTGATTTCGGGAAAGACAAACAGAAAATTGAAAAAGCCTATCATCACTTGTGAGAGATGAGATTCTGCACGGGTAAAATCGTTGATGGTAATGGAATAGTCAATACCGAAATCAAATATGTTGCCGAAACGCTGATAATTATAGAGCATCTGCACAGTACCTAAAATGATATACGGCAACAATGCACAACTGAAATACTGTATATATTTTTTAGTGGTTATGCTCGGAGATTTCATGCGGAAAAATCCGAATACAATACACATCACACCTACAATACAGTAAACCGCTAAAGTCGGTCGGCATAACACCGACAAAGCAAGAAATACGGAAGATATGCACAGCCGAACATAGTGAACAGATTTACCATCAAGTATATTGGAAGTCAGCAGGAAATACGCTCCTACTGTAATACAGGCAAATCCTGAAGTCTGTGCAATCTCATAGAAATTCGGCGTCACAAAGTTGAACCACACCGAACAACAACATACCACTATCAGACAACTGCCAAAACTTATCCCAAAGGGAATATCTGAAAAGTATTTTTTCATAAATGTCTGGAAAAATTTAATAAGAAAAATAATTCCTGTTGCCCCAAATAAAAATACTGCCCACACTGTCGGAAAATAGTAACCCGTAAAAAGGTGATACGGGATAAACAGCAACACTACAGGAGCTATACCATAGTAAGAATAATAATGACCGTTATAATACACATGGTCCCATTTAGAAACAACATTGTTGTTTTTCCGCATACTCCAGTCATAGGGATTTTCTAGCTGGATAAGGCTGTCATCGACTTCAGTTTCCAGATGAACCTGTCCTTTTTCAAAGGCGTTGACAAGTTCATAAGTCATCTGGTTGCCTGTTGTAAGAGAAAATTCGTCATCGGTAGTAGAATTTTCATTTCCCCTGTAAATATTTATCGAAAACAGTGCCATACCGACAAACACAATACTTAAAGCAATCGTGCTGACTGTCATAGCATAACCACAGGATTTTACAGGTTTTCGGGCAATTTCCGATTTTTTCAGGAAATAGCATAACCATGCAAACCCTAACACCACTGCCATTCTTACAGGATTGATATCCGCCGTTATAGGTTGGTTAAGGGTGATAGATTTGACTATCACATTTTCTGCATTGACCGTAAAAAGCAGTTTATCCACTTTTCCCGAAAACGCACAGTACACATTGGAAGATTTGGGATTATTCTGAATTATGGTAAATTTAATAGGGTTACGGTATTGTACATTGGTTTCATCAGAATATTGCAGACTGACTTCTGTTGTTGCCGAAAGATTGTTGACTGTTTCCAGACAGACAGACCCTATCGGAATATGGATATCCTGAAATTCTATTGTCCCTGAAGAATACAGGGTAACAGAATGGTCAGTATTGGTATTGCCGTTGCTGACGATTGCCCGTGACAAATCCAGAGATGTTTCCTGATAATCATGT
>CACYDZ010000204.1 GCA_902773265.1 uncultured Ruminococcus sp. | reverse complement strand
CTTTGCCCTTTAAAATCCCACAAGGGGTTTCACCCCTTGACCCCACGAACTTTTTGAAAAAAGTTCGACAAAAACTTTTCATTGTCACAGCTGAAAGGTTGTTTTTATTCTTTCAGAAAACATGAAGCCGAAAATCTTTGCGGTGATTAGCAAAGATTTTCGGCTTATGTTAAGATTATGTAAAGATTATTTTGTATAATCAGGTCTGTAATAACCGTTGATTTTATCGCTGGTTCTTTCGTATAATTTCCGTTTTACGGAACTTGCATCATTATCATCACTTCCTGTATTACCTTCGATAGTATAGACAAAGTAGTCATCTACATCGTAGACAATACCTACATGGTCGCTGAAATACTTATCCTGATAAAGATATCTGCCGTTGCCGTCCCATACAAATTCAATGACATCACCAATCTGCGGTGTCGTTGAAGAATCACTGTATTCGCTTTCGTGCCATTCTCCGCTGAGACCTGAAGCAACACTCTCTCTGGCAATCGAACCTGCTCCTGCTGAAGCGACAATATATTTTCCTAATCCGTCAATCTGGTCGAAACACCATGACACGAATATTGCACACCATGGAATGTCCCAGCCCTCATTGTTATAAAACCACTGACGGTATTTACTGGGACCGTTGCCTACCTGTTCCTTAGCTACATCAATCAACTGCTGAACAACATCAGGTTCTTCTTCAACGGTAAGCTGTTTTGTTGCTACTACTTCCGAACCGTCTTTTGCCCGACAGGTAATGGTTACCTCACCCTCTGACAAACCGTGAACTGTACCATTACTGCTGACTGTTGCAATACTGTTATCGCTGCTGCTCCATGTTACCTCTTTGCTATCTGCATCAAACGGGAAAATTCTTGCACTCAAAGTTGTAACTGAACCTAAATATACAGTATCATTACCATGTATTTTTATGGAATGGACAGGCTGACCCACAACAATATTGCTTTTGTCATAGACTTTCATACCGTCTGCGGAAATGCAGATTATCTGACAGTTGCCTTTTGCCAAAGCTGTAATAACACCATTCTTATCTACTGTTGCTACATTCGGGTTTGTACTTCTGTACACAACATCAGGTAAAGCTGTTCTTTGAGGAACAACTGTCGGTTTTAAATCTACGGTTTCATCTATACGACAAATAACAGATTTTCTGGTAAACTGTACGGATTTTGCATTTTCCTCAACAGTCACCACACAACCTGCTCTTAAATTACTGCCGTCTTTTGTGGACGCATAGATAACACAGTTGCCTTTGCCGACTGCATAGACATTTCCGTTTTCATCTACGGTAGCTACTTTGCTGTTACTGGTAGTATATGTCAAATCTTTATTGCTTGCATTTGATGGAGAAACTGTTGTTTCCATCTTAAAGGAGGTATTTTCCCTGACAATCTTTCGGATTGTCGCAGTGGAAACAGAAGTAACCTTAATATTTTCTTTAGCAGGAGTAGTTTTACCTTTACATTCTACTTCAAAACTCTTAACGACTTCACTGCCATCAACTGTTTTTGCTGTTATTGTACATTTGCCGTTGCCTACAGCTGTCACAGTTCCTTTTTGTGATACGGTTGCTACTGTTTTATCACTGCTTGTCCAACGCAGAATTTTATTTGTAGCCGAAAGCGGTATCATATTAGCAACGACAGTTATCTGTTCGCCGGCTTTCATAGTTTTGGGAGCGTCCTTAAAGGCGAAATTCTGTACTCTTTGTGTTACCGTTACTGCACAGTAGCCATATACATCACTGCCGTCATCAGCATATACTTTTATTGTACAGCTGCCTACACCGTTGGCAATAATATTACCGTCCTTATCTGCTTCGGCGATGGTATTGTTGGTACTTTGCCATGTCAGAGTATCTTTATCTATGTCAAACGGGTCTGTTTCGATAGTAAGTTTATAACTTTCTCCGTTTTCCAGCACAAGGCTTCTGGCTGAGGTGACAATGGATTTTACAGCAACTTTATCAATAGTCGTCTGACTTTCCTGTTGGTCTGCTGTCTTATGGTTATCTTTTTCAAGAACAATTTCTGTTGCTTTTTCCTGGACTGTCGGATTTTCGGTCAGATTTTCCTGTTCGTCAACAGCTGTTGTTTCTTCACTGGTGTTTTCTGTTGCTGCCACTGTACTTTCTTCGGCAGTAGTCGGATATGTGTTTATCGCTGAAACCTGAACAGATGTGCTTATCAGTATAGATGCTATAAGCAATATCGATGTGAGTTTCTTTGAGGACATCATCTAACAACCTCCACTATAAATTTACAAAGTGGTATCTTTTACCACGCCTATTATATTACAAAAATGTAATATAGTCAAGTAGGTTTTTACATTTCTGTAAATTATTTTTGACAGCTCCTTTATTCTGTGAACAAATATGAATATTTATCCTGAACTTTTTTAATATCCAAATTAAATTGTTTTGCCAAAGTTGAGTATTCACCATCTTTACTATGCTCTGACTCCTTATTTTCCAATATTTGGAGTTCTCTTTTGAATTTTTCTAATAACAGATTACATTCAGATATATAGTGATTAAAATTAGGATGTTCTTTATTTATCATTTATTCAATCTCCTATAAGTAAATTTGTCATATTTTCGTTTAAAGATTATTTCAGCACAACGGCAATACCACAAATAATTCTTTCCACGCTTTCTGAAAGTTCGGCAAGCCTGCAACCGATTTTCCCTGTCTGTTCCCGCCACAGCCGTTCTTCTTTTTCTATGGGAATAATACCGCCACCGATTTCATTCATAATAATAATGCTGTCCGAATTGTTTTTTATCAGATTTTCCGTAAAGACAACTGAGTTTTCATTTCTTTCCATCAAGACTTTTATTACTCTCTCATAATGATTGATACACCGTTTATGGTAAATTTCCTCAAATGCACAGATGTCTATATCAAAAACATCATCTTCAGTAATGTCATATTTTTTCATCGCAAAATGCAGTTTTCCCTGATATGCACCGCCGATTATCATTTTCATAAAATCCATCTCTTTTCTTGTCGGAATGATTATCCGACATTAAGTTTACACAATAAAAAGTTTTTTGTCCACTTTTTTCAAAACCTACTTTTTTTTGAAAAAAAAAGTAGGCAAAAAAACTTTCAAGTCTCGCTTCGCGCGGATTGTTTATCAAAAGTTCAGCTATGACAATGAAAAGTTTTTTGTCCACTTTTTTCAAAAAAGTGGGCGGGATTGTTAAGGGCGGCAGCCCTTAACGCCGGATTTTAAAGGGCGGCAGCCCTTTAACAAAAAAAATTTAAAAAAATTAAAAAAAAGGTTTGACAAATCATGACAGTTGCGTTATAATAGCATAGCGGTTTACGAGATGTAACTCAGTTTGGTAGAGTGCTACGTTAGGGACGTAGATGCCGCAGGTTCAAGTCCTG
>CACYDZ010000203.1 GCA_902773265.1 uncultured Ruminococcus sp. | reverse complement strand
AGAATACGCCCGAACAGTCTTGATGACATTGTAGGACAAAAACATCTGTTGGATAAAGGCAGACCGTTAAGAAATATTATTGAACGCTGTGAAGATATTCCCAACATGATATTTTACGGTTCGTCAGGTGTAGGAAAAAGTACAGTAGCGACTTATATTGCCAATAGAACCGGAAAACTTTTACGAAAACTGAACGGTACAACGGCTTCTGTCAGTGACATCAAAGATATTGTGAGTGAACTGGACACATTCAGCGGAATGAATGGTATTTTATTATATCTTGATGAAATCCAATATTTCAACAAAAAGCAGCAACAGACTTTACTGGAATTTCTGGAGAACGGAAGTATTACGCTGATTGCTTCTACTACGGAAAACCCTTATTTTTATGTTTACAATGCCATTCTGAGCCGATGTACAGTATTTGAATTTAAGCGTGTAGAAAGTACAGAAATTGAAAAAGCCGTCAGACGGGCATTTCATATTCTGTCGGAAGAACTTCACGAACAAATCATTGTCGAAGATAATACAGTCCGTTATATTGCCGCAACTTGTGGAGGTGATGTACGGAAAGCGATTAATGCGGTAGAATTATGTGTTGCCACGACTTTCAGCGAAAAAAATACAGACGGTAATCTCCACCGAAAAATTACTTTAGAGAGTGCAAAGAATTTCACACAAAAAAGTTCCATGCAATACGATAAAAGCGGTGACGAACATTATGACCTTTTATCAGCGTTTCAGAAATCCATGAGAGGTTCAGACCCTGATGCAGGAATTTATTATCTTGGTCGGCTACTTTCGGCAGGAGATTTACTTTCGGTATGCAGGAGACTGATGGTATGTGTTTGTGAAGATGTCGGGCTTGCCTATCCGCAGATTATTCCGATTGTAAAATCTTGTGTTGATATTGCCATGCAGACAGGACTGCCTGAGGCAAGAATACCGCTTGCAGATGCCGTTTTGCTTGTCTGTAATGCACCGAAAAGCAACTCTGCGTATAATGCCATCAATAAAGCCATGAAGGATATAGAGAGTGGTCTTACAGGCAGTATTCCCCGACAGTTACAGAATAAGCATTTTGATGGTGATGATGTAGAAGACAAGGGACAATTTTATCTTTATCCGCACGATTTTGAAAATCACTATGTCAGACAGCAATATCTGCCGGATAATCTCAAAGACCGTCAATATTATGAATTTGGCAACAACAAAAATGAACAGGCATTCCGACAATACTGGCAAAAAATCAAGTGTAACATTTAGTTAGTGGCAGAAGATTGGATAGGAACAGGGGGATATCATGTTATGATTTTTATTACAGGAGATTGTCACGGAGAATTTCAGAAATTTTCCACAAATCATTTTTCACAGCAGAAACTGATGACCAAAGACGATATAGTTATCATCTGTGGAGATTTTGGGGGAGTATGGGATTGGCAGAAAGAATCTGCGGAAGAAAAATACTGGCTGGACTGGTTAGAAGAAAAGCCGTTCACAACAGTTTTTGCAGACGGTAATCATGAAAATTTTGACCGTCTGAACCATGATTACGAAACCGTCATTTTTCACGGTGGCAAAGCTCATAAAATCAGAAATTCTGTTTATCATCTGATGAGGGGAGAAATTTTTGATTTTGAGGGTAAGTGTTTTTTTGTATTTGGGGGAGCGAGTTCCCATGATGTTGATGACGGTATTCTGTACCGTGAAGATTTCGAGAGTGAGGAAGCGTTCAGAAAGCAAATCCGACAGATGAAAAAACAAAGAAAATTATTCCGTGTCAATAAATTGTCATGGTGGGAGGAAGAAATGCCGTGTGAAGAAGAATTTGCCAATGCCGAAAGAAATCTTGCCAAAGTAAATTACGAAGTAGATTATGTCATCACACATTGTACAGCACAATCTGTTGTAGAACATATGTATTCTTTTCAGCCGGAATCTGATAAGTTGACACGCTATTTTGACAACTTACTCCGGCGGTTACAGTTTAAGAAATGGTACTTTGGACATTATCATGAAGACAGAACTGTTACAGAAAAATTTATTGCTTTGTATGATGATATTCTCTGTATTCACTAAGCGAAAAAAATCTGAATGTAGTAAACCATAAAAAACGGATAGCTATGACAATTAAAAGTTTTGTCCACTTTTGGGGAAGTGGTAGGGGTCACGGGGACAAAGTCCCCTTGTGGGATTTTAAAGGGCAAAGTCCTTTAATCGGCTAAAAAATCAAACAAAATTTGCGTAAGCAAATTTTGACAATAAAGTGAAAGGCATAACCTTTTCCGACAGGGAAAAATCGCTCACAGCGATTTTATTTTTTAGGGTGGCAAGCCTTAAATCTGTTTGACAGTACAAGACATATTTGTTATAATCAACCATTGTAAAAAAGATGTTATGGAGGAAGTAGTGTTGAGTGTTTTAAGGTGTAACAATGTTACCATGAGTTATGATGGCAACACTGTATTCAAAGATTTGAACTTTGAAATTCACAGAGGGGATTATCTTTGCATTGTAGGAGAGAACGGTTCAGGAAAAAGTACCTTAATGAAAGGCATATTAGGACTGCGTTCAGCGAGTTACGGAGAATTTATATTTGGAGACGGTCTGCAACAGACAGAAATCGGCTATCTCCCACAGCAGACAGGTATACAAAAAGACTTTCCGGCGTCTGTATGGGAAGTTGTTCTTTCCGGCAGACTGAATAAGAAAAAATTTCTGGGTTTTTACAATAAAGAAGACAAGAAAATCGCATGGGAGAATATGGAAAAAATCGGGATACCGTCTTTAAAGAAGCGTTGTTACCGTGAACTGTCCGGAGGGCAACAACAGAGAGTATTATTAGCAAGGGCATTATGTTCGGCAGAAAAACTGATTTTACTTGATGAACCTGTTGTGGGACTGGACCCTGTGGCAACGGCTCAGATGTACACCATCATTAAAAATCTGAATCAGAATGATAATATGACAGTAATTATGGTTTCGCATGATATTATCAGTGCGGTAAATTATGCCAGTCACATTTTACATCTCAGCGTCAGCGGTGAAATTTTTTTCGGCACGACACAAGAATATCAGCACAGTGAACTTGGCAGTCGTTTTCTTTATCATAACTGTCATTGTGATGACTGTGAAAAGCACAAGCTAAAACACATTCACCAATCGAAACCATAACAGAAAGGGAATATATCATCATGGATATTTTATCAATGTTTGAACATACCTTTATGATAAGGGCATTAATCATAGGAATACCCGTTTCACTTTGTGCATCGTTATTAGGGGTCAGTCTGGTATTGAAGAGGTACTCCATGATAGGGGACGGGCTTTCCCATGTAGGGTTCGGAGCATTGGCGATAGCGTCAGCGTTCAATCTGACACCGTTGCCCGTAGCCATACCTGTAGTTGTCATTTCCGCATTTTTATTGTTGAGGATAAGTGAAAACAGCAAAATCAAAGGAGATTCCGCCATAGCATTGATATCGAGCAGTGCATTGGCGATAGGGGTGACGGTTGCCACATTACGAAACGGTATGAATACAGACATCAGTAATTATTTATTCGGAAGTATTGTAGCGACATCTGATTTTGATGCGATATGGAGTGTATGTTTATCGGGGATAGTGATTATTTTACTGCGGATATTTTACAACAAGATATTTGCGGTAACATTTGACGAAAATTTTTCCAAAGCGACAGGCATCAAAGTCAATTTTTACAATACAGTTATTGCGATACTGACAGCGTTGACTGTGGTATTAGGCATGAGAATTATGGGAACGCTGTTGATATCCAGTCTGATAATCTTTCCGGCGTTGAGTGCCATGCAGGTCTGTAAGACATTCAGGCAAGTGATTGTCACATCAGCAATACTTTCGGTGATCTGTTTTTTTATCGGGATAAGTGTTTCCTATACGGCGGGAACACCGGTAGGAGCAAGTATTGTTCTGGCAAATCTTACCGCATTTGTGATATTTACAGTGGTCAAAAACATTGTCAGTCACTAAAGGAACCGTTTTTAAGGATTACCGCAAAATATTGAACCTAGATATAGCGGATATTAATGGAGATTTTGGATATGGAGAAAAGTAAGAGGCTTTCGGGAATAGAATTACTCCGTATTATTGCGATGGTACAGATTATTTTTTTACACTTGTTTCAGTATGGGAAAATGGAAGTGGCATTATCGCTGAAGAACTTGTCAGCAAGCACGGTTGTCGATTTTATGTGGAGTTTATCCCGGACACCTGTAAATGTATTTGTGATGATATCGGGATATTTTCTGATAACAGCAAAAACAGATATCCGCAGAGCTGTTGAAAGGTGCAAAAAGCCTTATCAGGCGATGTTGTTTTATTCTGTTGTTATCGGGATAATCTTCTTTATTACTACCCCGAAACTGTTTGTTGCACCCGAAGTATGGAAAATGTGTCTGCCATTTTTTTCAAGGACATGGTACTTTCTGGATAATTATATTATTGTATTGCTTATCAGTCCGTTTCTGAACAGAATGCTTGTTTCTTTAGAAAAGAAAGAATATCGTTTTTTGCTTATAGTAGCATTTGTTGTGGTAAGTGTATGGAGTACACTAAGTAAAATCAAAGTAATCAATGATGTTATCAGTACCGTCAAAGTTACGGACAACTACTATGGTAAAAGTCTGATGGGATTTTTACTGATGTATATTATAGGGGGATATTTGCGGTTACATATTGATGACAGTCGTTTTGCGGTATGGAAAAAGCGATGTTGGTACGGTGGCATATTTTTAGGAATGTGTGGAATTGATTTTGCATTGCACTGTAATTTTAAGGAGTATAAAAGTGTTTATGGAATGTTCAACAATCCGTTTGTGGTAATAGAAAGTGTGTGTATGATACTGTTGTTTCGCAGTTTAGTATTCAGCAGTAAGATGGTCAACACGCTTGCCTCAACGACACTGGGAGTATATGCCATTCACGAACACCCCTATGTCCGAAAATGGTTGTGGGAACTTTTGAGTATGAAAGACCATACTCTGTATCATAGCCGAAAATATTTACCAATGGCGATAGGGATATGTGTGGGAGTATTTCTGGCGTGTGGAATACTGGAACTGATAAGAATGAAGATGTTTGAGTTTATTACTAAAAGACATTTTATTCAACAAAAAGATACAACAAAAAAGTAAGTTATCAAACAATGTTGTTATTTTTTGTTGACAGAAGATATAGAGATGGATTAAAATAGGAAAAAGACAGATTACGACATCAGGAGGAAGAATTATGCCTACCTTACAGGAAAGTTATCATTCAATCGGAAATTATTACAATGCCAAAGAAATTTATCCGCTTTATGACGGAGATGATTTAGGAGCGACCTATACACCAACAGAAACCGTCTTCAAGGTATGGGCTCCGAGTGCGAGTGCAGTTTCGTTGAATATTTACCGAACAGGTTCTGATGTAGAGGCAAATCCGGGAAGAATACTGACCTCTCTCATGACAAAAAATGCAGAAACAGGGGTATGGAGTGTATCGATTTCGAGTGATTTACGAGGATTTTACTATACTTACAGTGTTTATGTAGACGGCAATATGTACGAAACACAGGACATTTATTCCAAAGCAGTGGGTGTCAACGGCAACCGTTCGATGATTGTAGATATGAAGACAACTGACCCGGAGGGCTGGGAAAATGACCGTCATGTATTTGTGGATAAGCCGACAGATGCGATTATCTGGGAAGTTCATGTCAGAGATTTTTCCATCAGTAAGACTTCAGGAGTAGATACGGATAAACGAGGTAAATATATAGCCTTTGCACAGCGAGGAACGAAAGTCAACCGTCAGAGAGAATATTCAACCTGTCTGGAATATCTTATGGAACAGGGAATTAATTATGTACATCTCAATCCCGTATTTGATTTCGGGTCGATTGACGAGGCGATGCACACCGCACAATACAACTGGGGATATGACCCTGTCAATTTCAATGTACCCGAAGGGTCATATGCCACAACAGCCTCTGACGGTACAGTAAGGATTAAAGAATTTAAACAGATGGTACAGGCATTACATGAAAGAGGTATAGGCGTTATCATGGATGTGGTATATAACCATCTGTATTCGGCAAGCGACAGTTGTTTTGAAAAGACCGTTCCGGGATATTATTTCCGAATGTATGATAAGCACCATTTCTTTAACGGAAGCGGTTGCGGTAATGTAACAGCCAGTGATAAAGCAATGTTCCGCAAATTCATGATAGACTCTCTTGTCTACTGGGCGACAGAATATCATATAGACGGTTTCCGTTTTGACTTGATGGGCTGTCACGATTATATTACCATGAACAAAATCCGTGAGGCACTGGATAAGATTGACAAGCGGATTATCATGTACGGTGAACCATGGATGGCGGACTGGATGAGTAATGGCATTCATGGGGAATATGCGTGTATTACACAGAATGCGTTTAAATTAAGTTCCCGTATTGGTATGTTCAGTGATAAAATGCGTAATTCTCTGAAAGGGAATACAGATGATGAATCAGTTGGCTATATTCAGGGAGCAACCAATGTGAATAATGATATCAAAGCAGGTATGATGGGAGGAGCGAGCAATACTTTCGGCAGATGGGCAAAATCGCCCTCACAGTGTATTACCTATAATTCTGCACACGATAATCTTACGCTTTGGGATAAAATTCTGAAATCCAACGGCAACAATGACTTTAACGGTCATAACAATGTCATTGTAGCACAGAACAAATTATCAGCCGTGATTACGCTGACCTCACAGGGCGTACCGTTTTTCTTAGCGGGAGAGGAATTTGCCCGAACGAAATACGGCGAACACAACAGTTATAAATCCGCAGACAGTATCAATAAAATTGACTGGACACGAACCGTTCGTTATAACAATCTGGTAGATTATTACAGAGGGCTGATAGCGGTAAGAAAAGCCTATTCACCGTTCAGAGCAAGTGACCATTCCGCCGCAGAGAACACCTATTTCTTTGAAAACGGCAGTGCGATTGGATATACTATCCGCAACACTTCTCCGAATGCCGAAAACGAATGGGGGATAGTAGCGGTATTAGTCAATAACAATGCCAGTCCGAAAGCGTTGGAGATTAAGGTCAACGGTGAAAATACGCCTGAAACATGGGCAGTTGTTGTCAACAGTGACCGTGCGGGAACGGAAAGACTGGGAACAATTCACGGTCATACCATCAATGTACCGCCGAGAAGTGCTTTGGTACTGGTTGACGACAGCACCTTTGACAGAATGCCGCCTGTAGATACTAATTACCGTACCGTTGTGGTTCGTCACATTGACCGTGATACAGGAGATGTTCTCATGACGGTATCCTCTCATTTTCTGAAAGGGTCACATTATAATACATATCCTTATTCTTCCATATTGTTTGATTATGTTATGGTAGACAATTCTCCGAATGTTGAGGGGATAATGGGAGAAAAAGATATTGAAGTGCGTTATTATTACGAGAAAGAAAAAGGGGAAAGTTTCACAGTTGCCAAGCGTCAGATTACGGAAGACGGCACACATATTACCGCTACTGAAGTCTGGAAAGCCAAGAAAGGCGAAAAATATGTTGTCATGCCTGAATCCGTACCGGGATATGAACTGGATACAGATAATCTCCCACGGGTTATTGGTACGGTAAAAGGAGATACAGTAATTACTTATGTAGACAAACTTGTTCCGCATTCACCGCTGAAAATTCATTATTTCAATCATAATCACTGGATGACACCGTATATTTATGTATACGATGAGCGTGGCGGGTCAGCCAAACCGCTTACAGGACAGTGGCCGGGTTCAGTGATGTATGTTGAGGGTAGTGAAGGCTGGTGGACATTTGACGAAATTGACATTGATGAAGCACAGGTTATGTTTGGTGACGGTGTTTATGGGCAAGACCCCGGAGCGACCCATCCGGGATATAAAGTTTCTGGTGAAGTATGGATAGAGAACCAGAAAGTATATTTCAATTCCAAAGTAGTTGTCAGCCATGTAGACGAACGAGGCAATAAGCTGACAGAAGATATTGTTATAGAGGGTCGTGGCAAATGCAGTGACGATACATATATTGCCGTACCGAAGCCTGAACTTGGTGAAGTTCTGAATACCATCGGAGAAGTTTCGGGAGCATGGAGTACGACTGTGGAGAATGTCATATTTGTTTACAGAAAGCATGAAAACAATTAATCATCTTATTGTTATACAGCGATGGAGCAAAACGGTAAATTGTATTTACAATTTACCGTTTTTTTTTACGATTTTGTCAGTTAAAGGGCATTGCCCTTTAAAATCCCACAAGGGACGTTGCCCCTTGACCCCACGAACTTTTTGAAAAAAGTTCGACAAAAACTTTCCGTTGTCACAGCTGAAAGCGGGATAAGGATTAAGGGCAAAGTCCGTGACAAATCAAAGGTTCATATTTTGTTAATTGACAATTCATCAATCTTTTTGTAGAATAAAGAAAGAAAGGAAGTATGGTAAAAATGAAAAAGATATGGAGTATCATGTTGTGTGGCATAGCAGTTATGACTGTCATGACCGGATTTAGTGGTTGTGGCTGTACAGATAAGAATGCAGAGAGTGGAGTATCAGCAGCAGAGCAATCGAAAGAGCCATCAGAAGACATTGTAGGAGAATGGGGAGGCAGGTCAGATGATGTTTCGGTAAAATTTGACGATGATGGTAATTGTGAGATAGGGGGTATTAAAGGCACCTATGAGGTTGACGACAAGAATACGCTTACCGTCACCCCGAAAAGTGAGAATGAAAACGATACCCCGAAACCGATGGTATTTGAGTACTACTCAGGAGATGCTTCAGGTTCAGCCGTTCCGAGCAACCAATGGACGATACAGGACGGTACAATTTACATCAATGGCTATCAGTATACCCGCCAGACAGCCGAAGAAAATCCGTCTGAAAATGCACAAGGCAAGTCAGACAATTCCAGAACAGAAAGTAAAACGAATACCGGCAAAACAGAGAGCAGGTCAGACAATGCCAAAACGGAAAGTCCGTCAGAAAATTCCAAAGCAGAGAGTAAATCAGATACGAGTAAAACGGAGAGTAAAACAGATATGAGTAAAACGGAAAGCACATCATCAGGTTCACAGACAATTTCCGACACATCAGCAGTCAGTCCGCCACAGGAAAACAGCACACCGACAACATCACACCAGAACGGAGAAGAAGATGAAGTTGTGGTGATTTATCAGAATCTTGATGATTTTGTCGATATGGACTGAATTAATCGTTGTAAAAGGCTTGCATATTATTGCCGTAAGGGTTATAATAGCTTTGCCATACCGAAAGATATCAGGTACAGGAAAGAAAAGGAAGCATATGTTAAAGTAACCGATAGATTTCGGAAAATATGTACAGGCTGTTTTGTGAACGGCTGTTTTGAGGATGGGGAGATAATATATGAATGACCGTAAATTACCGTTGGAAATTGAAAGAAAGTATCTTATCAGGATACCCGATTTTGCTGTACTGGAGAAACAACCCTTGTATATGAAGATAGAAATAGAACAGGCGTATCTCAAGGAACAGGAAAGAACAGCAGGTATGCGTATACGCAAAAGTACCATCAACGGCAAAACAACCTACAAAAAGACTTATAAGAAAAGCATTACTTACCGTACAAGAATAGAAATTGAAGATGACATTTCGGAACAGACATGGAAAGATTTACTGTTCAATATAGACCCCGACAGCATACCGATAAAAAAGACCCGCCATTGTTTTTTATATCAGGGACAGTTTTTTGAACTGGATATTTATGAATTCTGGAATGACCGTGCCACACTGGAAATCGAACTCAACAGTGAAGAGGAAGAGGTAAATTTACCGCCGTTTATCGAGGTAATCAAAGAGGTTACTGATGATAACCGTTATAAGAACCGTTCCTTGTCGTATCATGTGGTAGAAGAAGAGCTGTAAATATTATTTTTGGAAGATATAGCAGATTTTCGGTTGACGGATACGAAATATGGTGTTATAATCAGTATATCACATACTTGGAAAGGGAGCAGGGAAAATGACAGGTGCCGTAATGGATAATATCAGGATTAATGTAACAGGCGGAGAGATTTCTCAGGAAGAGATGGAAGCGTATGTCAGCCATGCCAAATCTAAATTCAGTGGAAAGACAGTGATGGCGATGGATATTGCGGTAGACGGTGAATATGTAGATATTGATTACACCGTAGAGCCGACAAAATTTGAAAGAATCCGCAGGATTACAGGTTATCTTGTAGGAACAACAGACCGTTTCAATGATGCCAAGCGTGATGAAGAACATGACAGAGTGAAACATTCATTAAGCGGAATGATGGAACAGATTTGACAGAACTGAACGAATAAAACAGTATTACCGAATGTGATTTAATCATCACATTCGGTAAAGTTGTTTTTAGCCAAATATTGTTATAAAGGGGGTAATCTTTTTAGCATAATATTGGAAAATAGATGTAGATTGTTGACGAAATGAAGAATGATGTATTATAATTT
>CACYDZ010000202.1 GCA_902773265.1 uncultured Ruminococcus sp. | reverse complement strand
GGTATGAAAGTCGCCAAACACGGCAACCGTGCAGCTTCATCAAACAGCGGTACGGCAGACTGTCTTGAAGCACTGGGGGTCAATATCCATCAAAGTCCTGAGCGTTGTACAGAATTACTGAATGAAGTTGGTATGTGCTTTTTCTTTGCACAGAAATATCATACCTCTATGAAATATGTCGGAGCTATCCGCCGTGAACTTGGTTTCCGAACCGTGTTCAATATTCTGGGGCCTCTTACCAATCCGGCATCACCATCTATGCAGTTACTCGGAGTTTATGACGATTATCTTGTTGAACCATTGGCACAGGTACTCATTAATCTTGGTGTCAGGCGTGGTATGGTAGTTTACGGTACGGATAAACTTGATGAAATTTCATTAAGTTCTCCCACAAAAGTCTGCGAAATCAAAGACGGCTGGTTTAAATCATACAAGATTAAACCTGAAGATTTCGGATTTGAGCGTTGTCGGAAAGAAGATTTGCAGGGCGGAACACCTGAAGATAATGCAAAAATCACAAAAGAAATTCTTTCAGGAAAACAGGGCTATCAGCGTAATGCGGTACTTTTAAATGCCGGTGCGTCACTGTATATTGGCGGAAAGGTCTCCTCAATGAAAGAGGGTATCGTGTTGGCACAACAACTGATTGATTCAGGTAAGGCTATGGCAACACTGGAAAAACTGATTGAAGTCAGCAACCGTGCGGAGGAAAAATAATGACTATTCTTGAACAGCTTTCTGCCTATGCCAGAGAACGCTGTGAAACAGCAAAACAGAAAATTTCTTTACAGGAAATCAGAAAAATGGCAGTTTCTATGCCGAAAAGCAATTTTTCTTTTGAAAAAGCCCTGCAAAAGCCTGAACTCTCTTTCATCTGCGAATGTAAAAAAGCCTCTCCGTCAAAAGGATTGATTGCTTCGGATTTTCCCTATCTGCAAATCGCAAAGGAATATGAAATGGCAGGGGCAGACTGTATATCCGTACTGACTGAACCAAAATGGTTTCTGGGAAAAAATGAATATCTCAGGGAAATTGCGGAAACAGTAAGTATTCCCTGTCTGCGTAAAGATTTTACGGTCGATGAATATATGATTTATGAGGCAAAATTATTGGGAGCATCAGCGGTACTGTTGATTGTATCTGTTCTTTCACAGCAACAACTTAGCGAATACATCTCCCTATGCGATGGACTGGGATTATCAGCACTGGTGGAAACCCACGATGAAAAGGAAGTACAGACAGCGTTGAATGTTGGTGCAAGAATTATCGGTGTCAATAACCGCAACCTGAAAGATTTTTCTGTGGACACGCAAAACAGTAAACGACTGAGAAATATCATTCCGAAAAATATTCTGTTTGTATCGGAAAGCGGTGTCAGGACAGCAGAAGATATCCGAAATCTGCGTGATATGGGAGCAGATGCGGTACTCATTGGCGAAACGCTGATGAAAGCACAGGACAAACAACAAAAATTAAAGGAACTAAAAGGGTTATTATGACAAAAGTAAAACTTTGCGGATTATCCCGTCCACAGGATATTGAAGTGGTAAATCAGATAAAACCTGATTATATCGGCTTTGTGTTTGCCGAAAAAAGTAAGCGGTATGTTTCTTTGGCAGAAGCTGAATTGCTGAAAAGTAAACTGGATGGTGATATTCAGACAGTGGGTGTATTTGTGAATAAAACTATCAGCGATATTGTTTGGTTTCTTGATATTGTTGATGTCATACAGTTGCATGGCAACGAAAATGACGAATATATCCGAAAATTAAAGACCATTACAGATAAACCGATTATTCAGGCGTTTGTTATTCAAAATCAGGAAGATATCTGTTCAGCGGAAAAATCTCCGGCGGACTTCATTCTTCTTGATGGCGGTAAGGGTGATGGGAAATTATTTGACTGGAATCTTCTTACTGCCGTACAAAGACCATATTTTCTGGCAGGGGGACTGGATACGGAAAATGTTGCCGAAGCGGTACGGTATTTACAGCCTTATGCAGTAGATGTGAGTACGGGCATAGAAACAGACGGCAGAAAAGACAAAAATAAAATGACAGCATTTGTTCATGCTGTCAGAAAGGAAAATTGATATGACAAATCCTAACGGAAGATTTGGTGTACATGGGGGACAGTATATCCCCGAAACGCTGATGAATGCAGTCATTGAATTGGAACAAGCCTACAATTATTATAAAGAAAATCCTGATTTCAACAGGGAACTGACACAACTGTTCAATGACTATGCAGGCAGACCGTCAAGACTTTATTATGCCGGAAAAATGACAGAAAATCTTGGCGGAGCAAAAATATATTTAAAGCGTGAGGACCTCAACCATACAGGAGCTCATAAAATCAACAATGTACTTGGACAGGCTTTGCTTGCCAAAAAAATGGGAAAAACACGCCTTATTGCTGAAACAGGAGCAGGTCAGCATGGTGTTGCTACCGCTACGGCAGCAGCATTGATGGGAATGGAATGTGTCGTATTCATGGGGGAAGAGGATACCAGACGACAGGCACTCAATGTCTATAAAATGCGTTTGTTAGGTGCGGAAGTCATTCCTGTAAAAACAGGTACGGCAACACTGAAAGATGCTGTCAGCGAAACTATGCGTGAATGGGCTACCCGAATTTCTGATACACACTACTGTCTTGGTTCGGTAATGGGACCTCACCCTTTCCCGACAATCGTGCGTGATTTTCAGTCCGTCATTTCCAAAGAAATCAAGGAACAAATCCTTGCCAAAGAAAACAGATTACCTGATGTTGTGATGGCTTGTGTCGGCGGAGGTTCAAATGCGATAGGCAGTTTCTATCACTTTATCAATGATAAAGATGTCCGTCTGATTGGCTGTGAAGCGGCAGGACGGGGAATTGACACCTTTGAAACAGCAGCAACTATCTCAACAGGAAAATTGGGAATTTTTCACGGAATGAAATCGTATTTCTGTCAGGACGAGGACGGTCAGATTGCTCCTGTATACTCT
>CACYDZ010000201.1 GCA_902773265.1 uncultured Ruminococcus sp. | reverse complement strand
TAATTTTGCGGGACTCGGGTTTGTCAACGCTTTGGGGGATTATGCTGACCGTGCTTATGAGGAAGGAACACGCATAGCAACCTCGGCGAGAGATGGATTAAAGAAAGCTATTGATAAAATTTCCAGCACACTGGAAAACGGTATCGACACACAGCTTACAATAAGACCTGTGTTAGACTTAACCAACATTTCAGACGGAACGAGGTAACTCAACAGCCTTTTAAATTCGCAAAGAACTTTTGAACTGGCGAACCGAACAGGTTATGATTTCAACTATGCAATGGGCAACAAACAAATGAATATCAATGTCGAAAATGACGATGTTGTCAATGCTATAGGAGAACTTCGTAATGACATTCGTATTATGTCAGATACGATGAGTAAAATGCAGGTCGTGATGGATACAGGAACATTGGTCGGAACGATTGTCAGACCAATGGATTCCGCTTTAGGACAGCTTTCTGTTTACAAAAAGAGGGGGATTTGATGTATCATTCCATTATATTCGGTAATAAGAACACCTGGGACGATTGGCACATTATTCCCGCCTCTCGTCCCGTATTTAATGCACCACAACTGAAGAAAAGAGTTATTGATATTCCCGGAGGGAACGGCAATCTGGATTTATCCACCGCTCTCACGGGATATCCCGTTTTTCAGAACCGAGAGGGCAGTCTTGAATTTATCGTAGAGAACGGTTATGGGGAATGGTATGACCGTTATTCCGAAATCATGGCATATCTGCATGGTAAGTATATGAGAACATATCTGGAAGACGAGCCTGATTATTTTTATGAAGGGCGTTTTACCGTAAATGAATGGAGAAGTGAAAAAGACTGGTCGAGAATCACAGTCGATTACAGTGTAAATCCGTATAAGTACTATATCCATACCGTACTTGAAGACTGGGTGTGGGACACATTCAATTTTCAAAATGGGGTTATCACCTCGGATACTTTTAATGATATTCAGGTCACAGACACATGGTTATCTTACACGTTCAACAGCGAGCTTTACGGTACAGCTCCGATTTGTCCGATATTTAACGTTTCAGCGTTGAATGGTGCGGGAATGGATATTCGTCTTGTGTGCCCGGACATTAATCTTGATGTTACCAGGCGTTTTCCTAATGGAACTTCACAATCTAACGATTTTGTTTTTTATGGCGACAGTATAACGTTATATTTCAAGTGCGTTACCGATACAGGAAAAGTTTCCATTGATTTCAGAAAGGGGAAATTGTAAATGTATGAAATTTATGCCGATGACGTATGTATATACAACGATATTTCTCCGCTTGATGAATTGAGAATTGTCAATCCGAAACTTACTCTTGAAGACAGTTCGGCAGGGTCGCTGACGATGACTTTGCCTCCCACCAATGTGGGATACAGTCTTGTGCGAAGAATGACGACGGATATTTCTGTATTGAAAGACGGCGAAGAAATATGGGCAGGGAGAGTGCTTTCAGAAGACGGTGATTTTTGGAACAACCGTATACTGACCTGCGAGGGAGAACTGGCGTTTCTTAATGATACCACGCAACCTCAAGCTGAATATCACGGAGCAACAGTAAGAGGATTTCTGGAAACACTTATTTCTGTTCATAATTCCAAAGTGGCTGAAAACAGACGCTTTTCGGTTGGTGTAGTCACCGTAACAGACCCGAACGATTCGCTTTATCGCTATACCAACTATGAAAAAACAATCGAATGTATCAACGACAAACTTATCAACCGCCTTGGTGGACATATGCGTGTTCGTAAAGAAAACGGCGTGCGATATCTGGATTACCTTGAAGATTATCCTGATACGAATACACAGACGATTGAATTTGGTAAAAATCTGCTGGAGTTTACAAGAAAATGGAACACCGATGATTATGCAACCGTAATACTCCCTTTGGGTAAGCGTCTGGACGAAAGTCCGATAGAAGCGTTGGACGCTTATCTGACCGTGGATAGTGTCAATAACGGAAGTATTTATGTTCAAAATGCAGAAGCTGTTGCCAGCTATGGCTGGATTGAAAAAACGGTTCACTGGGATAATGTCACAACTCCTACAGCACTACTCCGAAAAGCACAAAGATATTTGAGTGATTTGCAGTTTGAAAATGTGGTAATTGAACTGAGTGCGGTAGATTTGCATTATATGAACGTGCATTACGAAAGTATCAGATTGCTTGATGAAATTCTTGTTATTTCACCGCCACACGGTATGCAAAGATATTTTCCCGTTACTAAACTGGAAATTCCCCTTGACACTCCTGAAAACACGCAGTTTAAACTTGGTGATACCGTCAGCATATCGCTTACCGGTGCGAATAATAAGACAAATGCGGATATTCTGAACAAAATCGAAAATTTACCGCGGGATTTCCTTGAATCAGCAAAGCAGAATGCAACCAACATTCTGAATATGAAAACCAACGGTTATATTACCATCGAATCTGCAGACGATGAAAACGGCGGACATTCTGCGGCAATGTACATTTCCAATAACATTGACTACCATGCCTCTTCCAAATGTTGGGTGTGGAACATGGGTGGTCTTGGATATTCTACTGACGGCGGAGCAACGTATGATTTAGCGATAACGATGGACGGGGCGATTGTGGCGGATTATATTACTGCAGGTACGCTTAATGCCGGTGTTATTACCGCCGGAATATTGAGAAGCAGTAATAGAAAAACCTCTTTCAATCTGGAAACAGGCGATTTAACCTGTACCATAGGGCATATAGGTGGGTTCACCATCAGTGCGAATGGTATCTCCAACGACATTGTCAGTTTAGGAAATTACGGAATGGGTTTACATAATACGGATACCTATGTCAGAGCGATAGGTACAAATTCGTGGTTAAATGTTCCAAGTTATAAAGGTCTGATTTTCGGTCTTGAATACGACGGAGGTTATATGATGTGGGGGAGAAAAATTACTTCTTCCGATACCGCTTATACTGCAGTACTTACCTATGCCAGACAAAATCCAACAGCGGGATTTGACAACGAGGGGCTATATCTTGGCTGTGATTTATACGGTCGAAGTAATACGGCTTACAATTTATATTTAGACCCCGATACAAGCGGAGCATATGGTGGAATTACAGATACCATACATTTTATCAGTGGCATTACGGAAAACTCCGATGGTACAATTACATGGAACAGTGGTACCTTGGAATTCAAAAACGGATTACTTGTCGGTGCAACACAGTAGCAAAAAGGAGAGTATATGAAACAGACATTATCCAATGCAGAAATGTATCAAAGGCAAAACAGTTTGAAACCGCTTTTATCACAGAGAAATATGCTTGGCTATACCGTGGCAAGAAATTACCGTATGCTGAGCAATGCTTTGCTGGAATATGAACGGTTTAAAAATGAACTTATCCGAAAATACGGAGAGCAGGACAAAGACAGCGATGGAAACGATTTGCCAACCGTATCTATCAAAATGGGAACGGATAATTTTAAGAAGTTTTGCGAAGAACTTGAGCCATTCAGTAATATACAACACGAAGTGGATTTGATGACCGTAAAATATGAAACCGTTATCGGCATTCTTTCGGGTGACGAAATTTTGTCTGTTGACTGGATGCTGGAAGATTGAACCGAGGTGATATGTATTGTGGAATTATGGATTCAGACAGTAATAACGATTATCTGTTCAGTGCTGGCCTCGTCAGGTTTCTGGGCGTATATTATGAAGCGTTCCGAAAATAAAGATGTCAAAACAGAAATGTTGATTGGTTTGGGGCACGACAGAATTATTTTTCTTGGAATG
>CACYDZ010000200.1 GCA_902773265.1 uncultured Ruminococcus sp. | reverse complement strand
AACAACATTCCATTTCCAGACAAGATTTCCATTTTCGTCAGAGGTAATATTCTGGACATTTACAGTACTGTCATTGTTATCCAGAACGGCAGCAAGATATTCAGTTGAGGGAGAAGCAGTCATTTCGGCAAAAGCCTCACCGCCCTGAGAAACGCTGTTGGTATAGGAACCCAGTGTAATTTTTATTTTGGAGTTGGTCTTGTTAATATCCACGCTGGACAATTCTGTAGGAATTTCGGTAGAGGCAGTATCAATCACAATCGTTTCAGTAGAGATTTCGGTAGGGGGAGTAGTAGAAATAAAATCCGCTGATGTTGTACTTGGTTGAGTAGTGCTTACCGTACTCACCGTTTTCTCACGACAACCGCATAATAAAATTCCTGTCAGACAGCCAATCAGAATGATACAAGATATAGATTTTTTCATTGTCATAACAACCTTTCCCTGTTTTAAAGATAGTGTTTGTCGTATTATACCATTGTTATTGATTTTGTCAATACGGCACATACAAAAGAAGAAGTTCCGTAAGACAGCATTACGGAACTTTTCTGTTTACCAATTAAGCAAAGTGGTTAGTTTCTTTAGTATCAGGATTTTTAATGAAGTAGTTGTCAGCGGTAGCCGTACATTCAGGAAGTTCAGCGACAAAATTTTCGGTATCAGTTGTATGAACGCCCGACATCTGTTCGGAAGTGATAGCGAAATAGGAATAATCAATTTCAGCGTCAGTGCTGTCACCCGCACCGACATCAACACAGTACCATTCTCCGTCCAGTTTGACGACATTCCAGAAACCGTTGTCAGCACCCTGTACATAAGCACACTCGATGCCGGTCTGTTGCATGAGATATTCAAATGCCTGAGCATAACCTCTGTCACTTGCTTTCTTATCCACGAACACACCCGTCATATTCCACAGAGCAAGCATAGTCTTATCAGATTCCACATCTTGCAGACTATCCAGTGTCGCACCGCCGTCAGCGATATATTCCGTATTTTTGATGATATACTCATAAGCATTCAGAGCCTTTTCGTAATCTGACTTCAAATCCTTTGCACTGTCGTTATAGGACTGTACAGCTTTTTCCAGTTCAGGCTGAATTTTTTCTTTGTCATCTTCGGTGTAGTTATTGTGGATAGTAATTCTCTTGATGAGTTTGTCCGTCATCATATCCACACCGCCGCTTTCATCAGAATACCAGAAATATTCAGGATAATCATAAGCGACATACTTTACCAGTTTTTCAGCTGTTTCTTTGGAGCAGTCACGGTTATTCCAGAAAAGACCCCAGTAATGATTTTCAACCGCTTTACGGATTTTTTCGTAGTACAGTTTTTCCTTGTCGTCCAGTTTTTCAAAGCAATATCTGCCTTTGGAAGTTGTATTGGTGATATCCACATCATCATCTTTAAATTCCTTACGGGAAGAAGATGATGTAGGAGCAGATGTAGGCTGTTCGGTTGCGGAAGCAGGAGAGTTATCAGAAGACGGAGAAGAATTCGTGTTCGCACCGCCTGAACAACCGCATACCCCAAAAGACATTGACAAGATAAGAGCAATAGCGATAGCGTGTTTTTTTACCATTTGATTTACCACCTTTGAAATAAAATAGCCATATTTATTATAGCAATTCAGATAAAAGATGTCAATTATTACAATATTTTTTTATGAAAATATAATTTTTTTCATTACCATGATAGAATGCTTTGATTTTTTCTGAATAAATATCATAAACAAGGTATTTTCAGATGATTTTTCAGAAAAAAGTGAAAATCTATGCACATACCGGATAAAACACCTTGTCAAAAAGTGATACATCTTATATAATAGCAATTAGCGATTAGCAATTAGCAATTAGCAATTAAAGAATTATCACTGTACGCAGTGGGAAATTGCCGATTGCTGTATGAAAAAGAAAGGTTGTGAAGAGAGTGCTGCATTTACTGATAGGACGCAGTGGAAGTGGAAAAAGTCATCGTTTGCGGGAAATGGCAGAGATATGCAAAAAGGAAAACAGGGATATATTAGTCATCATTCCCGAACAGTTTTCCTTTGAAACGGGACTTTATTTTCTGGACGAAAACAAGGCTTTGCAGAACAATATAAAAATTCTCAGCTTTTCCAGAATGACAGAATATGTTTTTGGATTAAAGGGAGGTTTCAATAAAGACTTTCTTGATGATGGTACAGCAAAAATCCTCATGAGTATGGCAATCGAACAGTGTGCCGACAGGCTGACACTCTATGAAAGACAGATTAAGAATAAAAATTTTGTCAACATCATGTTGAATACGGTCAGCGAATATAAAAGTAACCGCATTACCCCAAAAGCATTGTTGTCGATGAAAGCAGTGGTAGAAAATCCCACTCTCAAACAAAAACTGGAAGAAACTTCTTTACTTTTAGAAACTTATGATACATTGGTCAGCGAACATTATATCAACAATCAGGAAGTGCTTTCCTATGTAGCAGAAAAAATTACAGAACATGGTATTTTCAAGGGGTATACAGTTTTTATTGACGCATTTACAGGGTTTACAGAACAGCAGTATCATGTGCTGAAAGCCATCATGTCACAGACACAGGACATCTATATGACCCTCAATGCCGAAAGCCGGAACGGTAAAATTGACAGTGACAGTATTCGTTTTAAAGTGACTGTTGATACCTACCATAAGATAAGAGCATTGGCAAAACAATGTTTTCATGGAATTGAGGAAATCTATAAGCCATTTTGTGAAAACCGAAGAACCAATAAAGAAGATATCCGTGCTGTCGAAGGGAACATCTATCGTTTTCCGATAAATACCTATAAGGGAGATGTGGAGAATGTAAGATTGTATTCAGCGGTCAACATTTATGAAGAATGTGAATATATCGCCACACAAATCAAACGGCTGACCCTGACAGAAAATTATCGTTATAAAGATATAGCGGTTGTGTGTCGTGATGAAACATTGTATCGTGGTATTCTGGATTTGACTTTTGAGAAATTCGGTATTGCGTATTTCATGGATAAGCCTGAGAATATCAACGCAAAACCTTTGGTAAATTTTATCCGTCACGCATTTGACAGTGTAAACGGCAATTTCAATACCGAAAGTATCCTGCGTATGCTGAAAACAGGGATTACAAAATATCGTTATGAAGATATTGCCTTTATTGAAAATTATATTTTTGTCTGGTCACCGAAGTGGACAGAACCTTTTGTCAAAAATATCAACGGGTTTGAAGACAGGGAAATGACCCCCGAAGAAATCGAAAATCTGAAAAAAAGCGAAACTATCCGACAGGAAGTTTTTGCGTATTTACAGGAGTTTAAAGAAAATACCAAATACAATAACGGTCTGGAAATTTCCCGACAGATTGCGTTGCTGACAGAACATTTTGGCGTAAAAGAAACCGTCGAGCAGAAAATTCAGAATTTGCGTTCAGGAGAACATCTGGAACTGGTAGATGAATATACAAGGGTATGGAATTTTGTTACAGATATCATTTCAAAGATGGCAGACATTCTGGAACACATCAATCTGACAGGAAAACGCTATCACGAACTGTTCACGCTGGCACTGAGTACAAGACAGATTGCCAATCAGCCATTGAGTATCGACAGCGTTACCATAGGAACAGCAGGAAGAACAAGACTGGGTACACCAAAAGTTATTTTTGTCATAGGAGCGGTACAGGGGATATTTCCCGCCGTGCCGAGTGCAAGCGGTATTTTTACCGACAACGAACGCAAACTTTTGCTGAACTTAGGTCTGCCGATGAACAGCACATTGGAAGACTTATCTGCACAGGAACAGTACAGTGCGTATTCGTCCGTATCCAGTGCATCTGAAAAGCTGTACATTTCCTATTATACCAACACGGTAGACGGTTCGGGTGTATTGCCGTCCAGTATCGTTACGCAGGTGGAGAGGATTTTGCCTCATATTCAGACAGAACATCAGAATGATAGCTATTCTTTAAATCCCGAACACCTCTGGAGTAAAGCACAGGCTTTTGAACACACGGTAGCCAATCTGAAAACCCATTGTGCCGATACCAAAGTGATGGAGCAATATTTTTCAAATGACGAAAAATATGCCTCTTTGCTTGCGGGTATCCAATCCTACACCGAAAAAACAGAACCTCAGCTTAACAGCGATACCGCCAAATCCTTATATTCCCGAAATCTTCATCTTTCTGCATCAAAGATAGAAGATTTCTACCATTGCGGATATCTGTATTTCTGTAAAAACGGGCTGAAACTCAAAGAACGCCGTAAAGCCCGAATTGACAGCCGTCAATATGGCACACTGGTACACTATGTCATGGAAAAATTCCTCAAGCACGAAAATATAGAGGATATTATACACCATACAGAAAAATACGACATTCCCCAAATCATCAGAGATATTATCAACAGTTTTGTTCATGCAGAATACGAAAACGGCAAAATTCCCGACAACAAAACAGATTATATGGTCAGACGGGCATTGAACAGTTGTATTATATTGGCAAGAAGAATGATTGAAGAACTCAAAGTCAGTCTTTTCCGCCCTGTCGATTTTGAACTTTCCATAGGTATTACCCCGAAGGAAGAGGATAAATTCCATCTGCATAATCAGATTGACGAGTACACAGTAAAGACAGAAGAGGGCGAAGCGTCTGTTGTGGGATTTGTTGACCGTGTGGATTTGTTCAGAAATCCGACAGACGGAAAAACTTATATCAAGATTGTTGATTATAAGACAGGCAACAAAGAATTAAGACGGTGTGATATAGAGATGGGTCTCAGTTTACAGATGTTCATTTATCTGTCAGCGATTATCCACAACGGGACAAAACTGTACGGCGACAATATTGAACCCGCAGGAGTAAGTTATCTGCCTGCCAAAGAGTTTTCGTCTGTCAGCGAAGGTTACGGCAATACTGCCGAAAAGCAGAGTGCCATAGGCAATGCCAGAAATCAGCATTACAGAGCGAACGGTCTGTACTTGCGGGATATCGATGTTGTCATGGCGATGGAAGAAACAGGAGAGGGCAAGTTCATTCCCGTAAAATTCGGGATAAACAAGCGTTCAAAGAAACAGGAAATCACTTTCAGCGGTTACAGTGAACCGTATCTGATAGACGGCAGTAAAAACAGCGGTACTTTCAAATTGATATTCGATTTGGTAGATGATAAAATCCGTCAGATGTCGCATATGTTGTTAAATGGTTATATCAATTCTGTGCCGACAGGCAGGAAAAATGAAATCTGTGAATTACCTTGTCGTTATTGTCCTTACAGAAACTCATGTCGGTTTGAAGAGGGTATGCCCATCAACACAATCCCATCAGCAAAATCAAAAGGCGGTGACGATAATGAGTAAAGTTCAGTGGAATGATGAACAAAGTCAGGCTATCAGCGAACAGGATAAATCCGTTCTGGTATCGGCGGCGGCAGGAAGCGGAAAAACAGCTGTACTTGTCGAAAGGGTTATCCAGTTGCTGACAGATAAAAGTTCAGGGGTTATGGCAGATGAGTTGCTGATAGTCACCTTTACGAACCTTGCCGCTGATGAAATGAAGAACCGTATCCATAAACGCATTACCCAGTTGCTTGATGAGAGTAACGACAATCCCGAAATTGACCAAAACCATTTACGCAATCAGCAGTTGTTGATGGATAAAGCTCACATCAGTACAATAGACAGTTTTTGTCGGGAAGTGGTAAAAACCTCCTACACCAGATTTGACATTTCCCCTGATTACCGTATCGGCGACAGTTCGGAACTGAAAACCTTAAAATGTAAGGCTATCGAAGAAATTGCCGAAAGCTATTATCCAAGAGAAGATTTTAAAAACCTTGCCTCATTGCTTACGACCTCAGACAGCGATACAGGACTGAAAGAAACAATTATCCGTTTTCATGAATTTTTGAGTGCATTACCGTTTCCGAAGAAGTGGATAGCCAATATGCTTAAAAATCTCCACAATGCCGAAAAAGACATCTGGCATTGTATGTGGATAGACGATATCATGCAGAAAGCCAAAAAAGATATTGCCTATATGAAAGGGCTGATGACCAACAGCAGTCAGATTTTTGATGAACTGGAATATACTGATGGGTTAAGCGAAACAAAACGCTATCAGGAAAGACTGGATATGCACCTTTCAGAAGAAGCCTTTATAGAAAGGCTTTACCGTTGTGAAACTTTTGAAGATATCCGAAAAACCTTAGCCTATGATACTTTTAATGAAAAATTATTACAGCTCAGAGGTCTTAGTGATGAGGGAAAAGCGATTTACGAAAATTACAAGAACAACCGCAAAACCATACAGAAACTCCTTACCGAACTGAAAAACCGTTTT
>CACYDZ010000199.1 GCA_902773265.1 uncultured Ruminococcus sp. | reverse complement strand
TGATGTCTATAACTATTCCCGACAGCGTTGCAAAGATCAATGCTCATGCTTTTGACGGGAATAACAGTATGGTGTACATAAAAGCTGAAGGTGTAACAGAAATAGGTGAATCAGCCTTTAAGAATTGTAAGAATTTCAGCTTTGAACTGCCAAACGGATTAAAAACAATAGGCAATGAAGCATTTTATGGCTGCACAAGTATCGGTAATATTGTTATTCCAAGCAGTGTTGAAACTGTCGGACAGAATGCCTTTGCAAAATGCGGTATGACAAGTGTGGCATTCTCGGATGGGTTAAAAACTATTCCGGAAGGGACTTTTGCTGATTGTCAGAACCTGACATCCGTTACGATTCCTTATACCGTTACAAAGGTCGATAAGAACGCCTTCAGCGGATGTCAATCCCTGATAACAGTTTTCTATGATGGCTTTGAAGATGAGTGGAATGAAATAGTCATTGAGAGTGGCAACGACAAACTGAAAAGTGCTTCAGTACATTGGTATGAGATTGGACAAACACTGGATGAAGAATTGCTTGAAAAAACAAAGCTGTACACATCAGACGGCGGTGTCATGTATAAGAAGGTATTGGAACGCCTGGAAACAAGACTTAATGATGACAGCATTTCTCAGGAAGATAAAGTGGCTATGATCAATAACTTTTATCAGGCATTCGATGTCACCAGTCTGCGTGAAGGTCTGGAATACACACTCGATCAAACCAAAGGAAAAACTGCGTTTGATTATCTGACAAATAACGACGCATTTCTTGCGTATCAATTCAAGTGGTGGCTGCATAATACAGCAGGCGGCACTATGGCAAGGGGATATATGATATCTGAGGGATGGATTTACAACAATGAACTCAAGCAATATCTTGATCCCAAAACTTATATTACAGGAGAAACAGTCGATATCAAAAACTATAAAGCGATGCTCCTCAGCTTTATGCAGTACAAAGTGGATAATGGTATTGCTGACGATGCAAAGAAAGTGGTGGGATATGCAGATAAGGTAAGAAAATACACAGAAAAAATCATTGGCAAGATGGATGAGAGTGCAAAAAAGAATATCAGAAAAGATCTTGATAGATTCAGAATTGAAAGCTATAAAATGACGCAGGAAGAAGTCAGGGAGGGAATGCAAAAAATCTGGAACAAATATAAGCTGACCGATACCATTGAAAATGACAAAAGAGTATATCATATCGAGGGCTTTGAAGAACTGTCAAAGGCGTTGAAAATCAGCGGAAAAACATTCAAGGTTGTATCAACAACATTGAGCGATCTGCTTGATATTATTAATGTCGAAACTAAGCTTGAGACGATCGAACAGTATCGTAAATTCTTGGAATTGGTTGCTGATGGAAAGGATTATCTGCCGGGAGACCTTGTTATTGCCGCAAATCAACTTTTGAAAGAAACCATTGAACCTTATCAGAGACAAATCACAAACTATATCTATGATGCGGCGGTTTCGGTCGATGGTGCTTTTGATATCACAAAGACACTTAAAAAGAATATCAAAGAAAGTATAAAGGCCAAATATCCTGATCTGTTCAAAACAGATGCAGCTAAATTTGCTGCAACTTTCGGAGAAGCAATTGCAGTCATAGAGACATCTGCGGTTGTTGTTGATGCTTTAACTAAAGTTGGAACTGTAATAAAAGATGCTTCTTATGTTGAAGCCTATGCCTATTTGGGACAGTATTATACTATACTTCTCAGAGATAAAAGAGATCAGTTCAGAGCTAACGAAACAATAGAAAACGCTTGGGAATTTTACGATATGTATCATCTTTTGTTCAGGGTTCGTACCTGCGGAGAAAACGCTTATCTCAAGATGTGCAAAGAAAGTGCAATAACCAAAATTCTCTCATGGGCAAAATTTAAATGGTTTGATATTACAGATCGTGAACAGTTTGTAAAAGATACCTTTAAGTATATGAACGATAACTGTTTCTTTGGACTTGATAACGCTGATAAGATACCTGATGCTCATAAGTATGCTCAGAAGGCGGTTATTAAATGTCCGGTTGATGTTGAGGTGTTTGATAAATCCGGAAAACTCGTTTATACGATCAATGACGGAACAGAACTTGATGAAACAAACAATCTTGGCAGATTCATTTGTAGATATGATCCAAAGTTTGGCGACTATATAAAGATTGTTTATCTGAATGACAGCAATAATTATACACTCAAAACGATTGGACGTGATTCGGGTAATGTAAGTATTGAAACAGCCAAAACTGTATCTGACTCAAAGGTTGAAGCTAAAAAGATTACCGGTCTTCCGATTGAAAAGAATGGCATAATTACAGTAGATTTGAAAACACACGAATATGAAGATGATCGTTACGGAGACAACAAAGAAAGGATAACTGGTAACTTGCAGGAAACTGATGAGGAAAAATTAATTTCTGTTCAGTCGCTCTCACTGACAGAAAACAGTATCGTTATGAAGGAGGGAGAAAAGAAAGCTATCGGTGTTGTTGTTCAGCCTGTCAATGCCTCTTATACAAATGTAATATGGAGCAGCAGTGATGAAGGCGTGGCTGTTGTGAATGCCGGGGCAGTAACCGCAGTAGCACCAGGAACAACAACTATTACAGCAGAAACGTATGACGAATTATTCAAAGCGCCATGTACGGTTACTGTCAGACCTGAAGGTGTTCTTGGTGACACCAACGGTGACGGTACCGCCGACATCGCCGATGCACTGATGGTTGCCAGATACGATGCAGGACTTATCACACTGGACAGCACACAGCTCTCCGTATCCGATGTCAACAATGACGG
>CACYDZ010000198.1 GCA_902773265.1 uncultured Ruminococcus sp. | reverse complement strand
GCTTCGCCCTTAAAAATCCCACAAGGGGCTTTGCCCCTTGACCCCACAAGCCTTTGAAAAGGCTTGACCGAAACTTTTAATTGTCACCGCCGACACTTGGCTAATCATTCCGAACGAAGTGAGCCTTGAAAGTTCATGGGAGATAACAACACCTTTAAAAAATAATATTTCCAATAAAGATACAACTTTTCCGTGTGTTTCTTTTAAGAAAAATATGATATTGCGTCACCAAAACAAGTTTTTTCGTCTTTTTTTCCTTTAATTTGGAAAAACCCATTGACTTTTTAATGTCAATGGGTTATACTTATTAAATGCAACAATCCGTAAAAAGCAATATTTCTACTTCCGTTTCCTGTGAATATTAGCACAATTTTTCAAAAAAATCAATAGCTTTTGCAAAATTTTTTATGGCTTGCGTTGCTTTGTCGGTATATTCACATACTGCCACTATTTTTTTATGAACGGAGTGATACGCCTATGGTGAATGTCAAAAATGTCAGACTTGGTAAGGTTCAAAGAAAATCTTTCTCCAAAATCGAAGAAGTCATTGATATGCCTAACCTCATAGAAATTCAGAAAAATTCATACTATGAATTTCTTACAGAGGGATTAAGAGAAGTCTTCAGAGATGTTTCGGGCATTACCAGTCACACGGGAACTTATGTGCTGGATTTCATCGACTATTCGCTTGATACCGAACACCCTAATTACAGCGTAAAAGAATGTAAAGAGAGAGATGCTACCTACGCTGCTCCTCTGCGGGTTACCGCTACACTCACCAACACTGAAACAGGGGAAATCAAAAAATCCAATGTCTATATGGGAGATTTCCCATTGATGACTGCTAGTGGTACTTTCGTTATCAACGGTGCGGAAAGAGTTATTGTTTCTCAGCTTGTCCGTTCTCCCGGTGTCTATTACAAAATGGAGTACGACAAAACAAGTAAGAAAATTTTCAGCTCTACCGTCATTCCGAACAGAGGTGCGTGGCTCGAATACGAAAACGACCTCAATGATGTCTTTTATGTCAGAATTGATAAAAACAGAAAAATTCCCATTACAGTATTTATCAGGGCATTGGGACTGAGTTCCAATGCGGAAATTCTGGACTATTTCGGTGAAGATGAAAGAATAAGAGAAACGCTTGCCAAAGATACTACCCACAATACCGAAGAGGCTTTATTGGAAGTCTATAAAAAACAGCGTCCCGGTGAACCGCCTGTTCTCGAAAATGCACAGACTCACCTCAACAATCTCTTCTTTGATACCAGACGCTACGATATGTCAAGAGTAGGTCGCTATAAGTACAACAAAAAACTGGGCATTTCCGCAAGACTGACCGACAGGACAATCGCTGAACCCATTGTCAATCCCCGTACAGGCGAGGTTATGGCTATGCCCGATGAAGTCATTTCCAAAAAACTGGCTATGGAAATCGAAGATGCGGGCGTTAAAGAGGCTTTTGTGTATGACAATGAAGGAATAAAAGTAAAAGTGCTTTCCAACGGCATGGTAGATATCAGTAAGTATGTTGATTTTGATGCCGAAGCAGAATGTGAAATCAATGAAAAAGTTGTCTATACTGTCCTCATGGAAATTCTTGAGGAATGTGGCGATGACACCGAAATGCTCAAGGCACAACTCCGCCGCCGCCGTCATGACCTTATCCCCAATATCATCACCATTGATGATATCTTTGCCAGCATCAACTATATGAATAATCTGGCTCATGGTATCGGTGTGACCGATGATATTGACCATCTCGGCAACCGCCGTATCCGTTGTGTTGGCGAACTTCTGCAGAATCAGTTCAGAATAGGATTTTCCCGACTGGAAAGGGTTATCCGTGAAAGAATGACCCTCAATGCTCAGGACAGCGAAGTGCTTACCCCTAACAACCTCATCAATATAAGACCTGTAACCGCTGCTATCAAAGAGTTCTTCGGTTCTTCTCCCCTTTCTCAGTTCATGGACCAGACTAATCCTCTTGCGGAACTTACCCACAAAAGACGACTTTCCGCTTTGGGACCGGGTGGTCTTTCCAGAGACAGAGCAGGATTTGAAGTTCGTGATGTTCACTACAGCCACTATGGTCGTATGTGTCCTATCGAAACTCCCGAAGGTCCTAACATTGGTCTGATTTCTTATCTGGCTACCTTTGCAAAAATCAATAAATACGGCTTTATTGAAGCTCCTTTCCGAAAAGTCGATAAAAAAACAGGTATCGTTACTGATGAAGTGGAATATATGACTGCTGACAGAGAAGATAATTTCAGAGTGGCACAGGCAAATGTTCCCCTTGACGAAAACGGCAGATTTAAAAATCCTGTTGTCAACGGTCGTTTCCGTGACGGCTTTGTTGAACTTGACAAGGATAAATTTGATTACATGGATGTTTCTCCCCGAATGGTTGTTTCAGTAGCCACAGCAATGATTCCGTTCTTGGAAAACGATGATGCTAACCGTGCTTTGATGGGTTCCAATATGCAAAGACAAGCTGTTCCGCTCCTGGTAACAGAATCCCCCATTGTTGGTACGGGTATGGAATATAAAGCAGGTGTTGACTCCGGTATCTGTATCCTCTCGGAAGATGACGGTGTTGTTACCAGCGTGAGTGCAGACAAGATTTCGGTAAAATATGATTCGGGTAAAATCCAGAATTTTGAAATTACCAAATTCATGCGTTCCAACCAGAGTACTTGCATCAATCAGATTCCTGTGGTGAAAAAAGGACAGAGAGTACACAAAAACGAAGTTCTTGCTGACGGTCCCGCTACTCATGACGGTGAGATAAGTCTTGGTAAGAATGCTCTCATTGGTTTCATGACATGGGAAGGCTATAACTATGAAGACGCTGTTCTCATCAATGAAAGAATTGTCAGAGATGATGTGTATACCTCTATTCATATCGAAGAGTATGAACTGGAATCCAGAGATACTAAACTGGGTCCCGAAGAAATTACAAGGGATATCCCCAATGTCGGTGACGATATGCTTAAAGACCTTGATGAACAGGGTATCATTCATATCGGTGCAGAAGTAAAGGCGGGAGATATTCTTGTCGGTAAGGTTACTCCCAAAGGGGAAACCGAACTGACGGCAGAAGAAAGACTGCTCAGAGCCATCTTTGGTGAAAAAGCCAGAGAAGTCAGAGATACCTCATTAAGAGTACCTCACGGTGAATCCGGTATTGTCGTTGATGTAAAGGTATTTACAAGAGAAAACAGTGCTGATGAATTACAGCCCGGTGTCAATAAGGTAGTAAGATGTTATCTGGCACAGAAAAGAAAACTTTCTGTTGGTGATAAGATGGCTGGTCGTCATGGTAACAAGGGCGTTGTTTCCCGTATTCTGCCTATGGAAGATATGCCGTTCTTACCTGACGGTACTCCGCTGGATATCGTGCTGAACCCTCTGGGCGTACCTTCCCGTATGAATATCGGTCAGGTACTGGAAGTTCACTTAGGCTATGCTGCAAAGGCTCTCGGCTGGAAGATTATGACTCCTGTATTTGACGGAGCTCACGAACAGGATATCTTTAAAATTTATGACGAAATCAGCCGAAAAGCTGAAAAAGGCGAATTGCCTCCCCCGACTTCTCCCAAACAGGTGGATTTCGGCGAATGTTTCAAGAAATTTGAAATCCATTGCAACAGTGACAATCCTGAACAACCCCCGATAAAAGAAAGCGGTATTATCGCTTCTCAGTGCAAAACATGGCTGCGTGACGGTCGTACAGGAGAATGGTTCGATAACCCTGTTACTGTCGGCTATATGTACTACCTGAAACTCCATCATCTGGTTGATGACAAAATCCATGCTCGTTCTACAGGTCCTTATTCACTGGTTACCCAACAGCCACTCGGCGGTAAAGCTCAGTTCGGCGGACAGCGTTTCGGCGAAATGGAAGTATGGGCTCTGGAAGCATACGGTGCGGCATATACCTTGCAGGAAATCCTGACTGTAAAATCTGATGATGTGGTGGGTCGTGTACAGACTTACGAAGCCATCGTCAAAGGACAGAATATTCCTACTCCCGGTGTACCTGAATCATTCAAAGTACTGGTCAAAGAGTTACAGTCGCTTGCTCTTGATATAAAGGTACTGGATAAGAATAACGAAGAAATTGACCTAAGACAACATTTCGCTGAAGATGATGACCTTCCTGTCGCTAAAAATGACGAAAATATCCCTGACCCCGATGATGACGATGATATTTTTGACGAACATTCTGTTATGACAAACGATATGGACGGCTATCAGTATGACGAAGAACAGGACGATGACAACATCATAATAGATGAATCCGCTTTTGCTGAAGAAGATACCGGCAGTCTGTATGATGATTACGGTGACGGCTACGGCAGTGACGAATATTAATAATTGGAGGTAAGGCGTATAGTATGATGGAATTTAATGTTTTTGATTCAATTAAAATCGGACTTGCGTCCCCTGATAAAATCAGAGAATGGTCTTATGGGGAAGTGACCAAACCTGAAACCATTAATTACCGCACATTGAAACCTGAACCTGAAGGACTTTTCTGTGAAAAGATTTTCGGACCTCAGAAAGACTGGGAATGTCACTGTGGTAAATATAAAAGATTACGCTTTAAAGGAAAAGTGTGCGAACGCTGTGGCGTGGAAATTACCCGTTCAAAAGTACGGCGTGAAAGAATGGGTCACATTGAACTGGCTGCTCCTGTATCACATATCTGGTATTTCAAAGGTATCCCCTCCAGAATTGGTTTGATGCTGGATATTTCTCCCCGTCTGCTGGAAAAGGTTCTCTACTTCGCATCCTATATCGTCATCAATCCCGGAGAAGATACCGAACTCGTGAAAAAACAAATCCTCACTGACCAGGAATACAGGGATATGCGTGACAAGTATGATGAAGATTTTGAAGCCGGTATGGGTGCGGAAGCTATCCAGAAACTGCTTGCCGAAATTGACCTCGATGTTTTATCTGCTCAGCTGAAAAAAGAACTTGAAGAGGCAAGCGGTCAGAAAAAAGTAAGGCTCGTCAAAAGATTGGAAGTCGTTGAGGCTTTCAGAACATCAGGCAACCGCCCTGAATGGATGATTCTGAATGTTGTTCCCGTTATTCCGCCCGATATCCGTCCTATGGTTCAGCTTGATGGCGGTCGTTTTGCCACTTCGGATTTGAATGACCTTTACAGACGGGTTATCAACAGAAACAACCGCTTACGCAAACTTCTTGAACTGGAAGCTCCCGACATCATTATCCGTAACGAAAAACGTATGTTACAGGAATCCGTTGACGCTCTTATTGATAACGGTCGTCGTGGCAGACCTGTTACAGGTCCTAATAACAGACCTCTTAAATCCCTTTCGGATATGCTCAAAGGTAAACAGGGTCGTTTCCGTCAGAATCTGCTCGGTAAGCGTGTAGACTATTCAGGTCGTTCCGTTATCGTTGTCGGTCCTGAACTGAAAATGTATCAGTGCGGTCTGCCTAAAGAAATGGCACTGGAACTTTTCAAACCGTTCGTTATGAAAAGACTCTTTGAAAAAAGAACCGTCGGCAACATCAAAGCCGCAAGAAAAGCTGTCGAAAGAGCTAGACCTGAAGTATGGGATGCTCTGGAAGTAGTCATCAAAGGTCACCCCGTATTGCTCAACAGAGCTCCTACCCTTCACCGTCTGGGTATTCAGGCGTTTGAACCCGTTCTGGTTGAGGGTCGTGCATTAAAACTTCACCCGTTGGTATGTACCGCTTACAATGCCGACTTCGACGGCGACCAGATGGCAGTTCATGTTCCGCTTTCGGCAGAAGCTCAGGCAGAAGCAAGATTTTTAATGCTTGCCGCCGGCAATCTCCTCAAACCCTCAGACGGTCGTCCCGTTGTTATTCCTACTCAGGATATGATTCTGGGGTCTTATTACCTCACTCTTGATAAAGACGGTGAACCCGGAGAAGGCAAATCTTTCAGAGATGAAAATGAAGCCATTATGGCATATTACAGTAAGGTTATCACATTACATTCCAAAATCAATGTCCGCCGTACTCTCCCTGTAAACGGCGAACTGGTAAGCGGTATGGTAAAGACAACCGTTGGGCGTATTATCTTCAACCAGCCTATACCACAGGATTTGGGCTTTGTAGACAGAACTTTACCAGAAAATGCTCTCAAATATGAAATTGATTTCCTTGTCGGCAAATCACAGCTCGGCAAGATTATTGACAAGTGTATCAAAGTTCACGGCACAAACCGTACCTCTACGGTACTTGACGCTATTAAAGCACAAGGATATAAATATTCTACTATCGGTGCAATTACTGTTGCTGTCTGTGATGCCGCTATTCCCCCTACAAAACAGACCATTATTGCAAAAGCTGAACAGGATAAGGACGAAATTACCGAACTCTATAACATAGGTTTGCTCAGTGAGGAAGAACGCTATAAAAATGTACTGAAAATCTGGAATAAGGCAACTGATGATGTTACAAATGCTTTGAAGGACAATATGGACAGATACAATCCCATCTGGATGATGGCAGATTCGGGGGCAAGAGGTAGTATGTCGCAAATCAGACAGCTCGCCGGTATGCGTGGGTTGATTGCCAACACATCAGGTCAGACAATCGAAATCCCTATCCGTGCCAATTACCGTGAAGGTCTGAATATTCTGGAATATTTCATCTCCTCTCGTGGAGCCCGTAAAGGTCTTGCTGATACCGCTTTGCGTACCGCTGACTCCGGTTATCTGACAAGACGACTTGTCGATGTTTCTCAGGAAGTTATCGTCAAGGAAGATGACTGCGGTACTCATGAGGGTCTTGAAGTCTATACTATCTATGATGGTAAGAGAAAAATCGAGGATATCTCCGAAAGACTTCTGGGAAGATATCTGGTTGATGACTTTGTTGACGAAAAAACAGGTAAAGTGCTTGTTTCCAAAGATGTCATGATGACAGAAAAAGAGGCCAAAATTATCGTTGACAGTGGTGTGGAAAAAATCAAAATCCGTTCTGTTCTGGGTTGTAGGGCAAAACACGGTGTGTGTCATAAGTGTTACGGATCTAACCTGGCTAACGGTATGCCCGTTACTGTCGGTGAAGCTGTCGGTATCATTGCCGCACAGTCTATCGGCGAACCCGGTACTCAGCTTACTATGCGTACTTTCCATACAGGTGGTGTCGCAGGCGGTGAGGATATCACGCAGGGTCTTCCCAGAGTTGAAGAACTCTTTGAAAGTCGCCGTCCCAAACATCAGGCTATCCTTACCGAAATTGATGGTGACCTCCACTTCGATTTAATCAAAGGGGCAAGACACGCTATCATCTTCAATAAGGAAACTCAGGAAGAAAAAAGCTACCTTATCCCTCACGGTTCAAGAGAAAAGGTTCAGGACGGTCAGTATGTCCATAAGGGTGATATGCTCACCGAAGGTGCTAAAAATCCTCAGGATGTACTGGATATTCTCGGCGTGGAAGCGGTTCAAAACTATCTTATTGAAGAAGTTCAATGTACCTACCGCCTGCAAGGTGTTGCTATCAACGATAAGCATATTGAAGTTATCGTCCGTCAGATGATGAAAAAAGTCAAAGTGGATAATCCGGGTTCTACTGACCTCATGACCGGTGTTCAGATGGACAGAAATGAGTTCATCAGAGCTAATGAGGAAATCCAGAAACGCATTGACAACGGTGAAACGGAACTGGAACTCGCTACCGCTACACAACAACTGCTCGGTATTACCAAAGCCTCTCTGGCCACAGACAGTTTCCTTTCAGCTGCGTCTTTCCAGGAAACTACAAGAGTTCTTACTGACGCTGCTATCAAGGGTAAGGTTGACCCGTTGGTAGGTCTGAAAGAAAATGTTATTATCGGTAAACTTGTTCCTGCCGGTACAGGTATGCACCGGTACAGTAATGTTGAACTGGAAGAAAATTTCTCTGTTCCCGGTCAGGTGGTTGACCAGATTATCGGCAATTAATTCACCTTATCGTAAAAAAATCACTGTACAGATTTTCTCTGTACAGTGATTTCTGTTTCGGGGAGTTTCTCCCCGAAACCCTGATTTAAAGGCTACCACCCTTAACCTCGCCCACTTTTTGAAAAAAAGTGGACAAAAAACTTTTTTGGCTCACTTCATTCGGTTTGGTTAGCAGAAATATGGCGGTGACAACTGAAAGTTTTTGTCGAACTTTTTTCAAAAAGTTCGTGGGGTCAAGGGGCAAAGCCCCTTGTGGGATT
>CACYDZ010000197.1 GCA_902773265.1 uncultured Ruminococcus sp. | reverse complement strand
TTCTCTTTAAGCGTTCTTTGCCTGCTCAACCAACTTTGTGAATGCCTGAGGGTCTGCTATTGCAATTTCAGAAAGCATTTTTCTGTTAAGGGTAATTCCTGCTTTCTTAAGTCCATTCATAAATGTTGAATAGTTTGTTCCGTTCATCTTACAAGCTGCCGAAATTCTGGTAATCCATAATCTTCTGAAATCTCTTTTTCTCTGCTTGCGTCCGATATAGGCATAATTTCCGCTCTTCATGACAGCCTGTTTCGCCATCTTGAAATGCTTACTTTTTGCTCCCCAGTAGCCTTTTGCCAGTTTTAATACTTTCTTTCTTCTTTTGCGAGTCATCATCGCACCTTTTACACGAGCCATTCCTCTACCTCCGTGAGATTTGTATTGAAAATGAAATTATACGCTGAATTGATTATTTATAAGGGATTAATCTCTTCAGCTGTGCTACATTTGTCTTATCAGCAACAACTGTCTGTCTTAATCCTCTCTTACGCTTTCTGGTCTTCTTGTTGAGTATGTGACTTTTGTTTGCGTGGGCTCTGATTACTTTTCCGCTCTTGGATAATTTGAAACGCTTTTTTGCACCACTGTGGGTCTTTATCTTGGGCATAATTTTTTCCTCCTTGATTTGCCTGATTACTTACTGTTTTTTGGAGTCAGGAACATAATCATATTGCGTCCTTCAAGTTTGGCGGGCTTTTCTACAACGGCTATTTCCTGCATAGCCAGTGCAAATCTGTCCATATTTTCTTTTCCGATTTCGGGATGTCCCATCTCTCGTCCTCTGAACTTTATGGATACCTTTACTTTGTCGCCATTTTTGATAAATTTTGTCGCCTGATTCACTTTGGTGTTGAAATCATGGGTATCTATATTCAATGAAAGTCGGATTTCTTTGATATCTATGATACGCTGATTTTTCTTTGCCTCTTTTTCTCTCTTCGCCTGTTCAAAACGGTATTTTCCGTAATCCATAATCTTGCATACGGGCGGTTTCGCCTGCGGGGCAATCTTGACTAAATCCATATTCTGAGATTCGGCTATCTGTAACGCTTTTGACGCTGACATCATTCCAAGCTGTGAACCATCTGAGTTGATTACTCTGACCTCTTTATCGCGAATTTCGTCATTAATCTGTAGTTCCTTGTTGCTAATGGTTAAGCACCTCCAAAAATTAATCCAAAAATAAAATGCAGACAGATATCTTCCGTCCGCATGGTAACACAATCTGACATACACAAAGCGTATGCACCTAAATCACTCATTGACCTATGCAAAGACGGTACTCCATAGGTGAAAGGTTATCTGCCTTTCTTTATTTTCTTTCGGCATTATAGCATACCTGTCAGGGATTGTCAAGGATTTACATGAATTTTTTTGCCCATAAAAACAACGGCAGAGAAATTCCTCTGCCGTTGTCTGACAAATATCAATGCATGAAATGGTCTACGATGTTGATGGCTACCACAAGTAAAGCAAATCCGATGGCTAACACTTTTGTCCAGCGTGCTAATTTGCTGTTGAGTGTTCTTGCCTTGTTCTTCGACAAAAAGGTATCTGCTCCGCCTGTTACAACGCCTATCCCTTTGGAATTGCCTTCCTGCAGAATAACAACAAATATCATGATGAGGGCAAAAATAATTAAAAATGCTCCGATGATATAGTCTACTACTAACATTCCCTTACCACCTTTCCGTAATGTCATAAAGTATCAGTGTTTATCTTAACATAAATCGTCTTGTTTGACAAGTATTCCGCTAAAATTTTTCTACCTGAACGGTTGAAAATCAAGTAATGATAGTCAAAATCTGCGTAAGCAGATTTTGTTTGATTTTTTAGCCGTTAAAGGGCTTCGCCCTTTAAAATCCTATCAGGGGCTTTGCCCCTGAACCCCACCACTTTTTGAAAAAAGTGGACAAAAACTTTCTGTTGTCATAGCTAACAGGTTGTTTTTCTATCATTACCAATTACAATGAATTACACATTTCAGAAAATTTTTACAATAAACTTAACTGTTCTGCTTTATCACTGGCGGAAAGGGTTGTTCCCATAGCCGGAATGTTTTTGGTGCGGTATCTGTCGGGTCTGGTAAAGCGTCCGTCAACATAGATTTCGGCTTTGACTAGGCGTTGATTTTTCTTTAATGTCAGCACATTGACACCAATCGTCGTTCGTGAGGATTTTTCTGCCAACATTCCTGTATGGAAAAGCAAGACTTTTCCGTTACTTGATGTTACGATAACTTCGCAGTCGTTTTCGATATACACAATATCCGCAAGCGGTGATTTGTCGCTGTATGCTCCCGTAAGTTTTTTGCGGTTGGTTTTCGTTTCGTATGCCGAAAGCGGAATTTTGGCAATTTTTCCGTTCTCAAAGGCAAATAACATCATACCTTTATAGTCTTTGGTCAGCACAACAAACAACGCTTTTTCGTCCTCGTCCATAGAAAGTTTTGCGGGTACGTAGTCACCAAATACACTGGCTTTGGTTTCTTTGAAATCGTTCAGTTTTGCTTTGTAAACCTGTGCTTTATCGGTGAAAAATAACAGTTCGGCAGAATTGGTCGTTTCTGCACTGAAACGAATACTGTCACCTTCTTTTAACTTCTGCTCTCCGCTCATTCGTAAAGACTGAGGTGTGATTTTCTTGAAATATCCCTCTCTGGTAAAGAATATGTTGACAGGATAATCGGGAACAGCTTCTTCTGTATCTTCAGCATACCTGATTTCGTCTGCGTAAATCAGCATACTTTTTCGGGGCTGTCCGTACTTTTTGCCGACTTCGGTAAGTTCTTTGATAATGATTTTTCTTATCTTTCGGTTGTCGGCAACAATACTTTCCAACTCGGCAATATCTTTTTCTAACGACTGGATTTCTTCGGTTCGTTTGAGAATATATTCACGGTTTAAATGACGCAACTTGATTTCGGCTACATATTCTGCCTGTATTTCATCTATACCAAAGCCTATCATCAGATTGGGAACAACTTCGTTTTCTTCCTGTGTTTCCCGAATGATTTTTATTGCTTTGTCAATATCAGTAAGAATGGCTTGCAAACCTTTGAGTAAATGTAATTTGTCCTTTTTCTTATTGAGTTCAAATACAGTTCTCCGTCTGACACATTCTGTTCGGAATGCTATCCATTCCTGTAAAATCTCCCGTATGCCCATCACTTTCGGTACACCACCGACAAGAATGTTGAAATTACAACTGTAACTGTC
>CACYDZ010000196.1 GCA_902773265.1 uncultured Ruminococcus sp. | reverse complement strand
GCATCAAACATCTGTCTGAAAGCAAGACGACCGATACGACCGAAGCCGTTGATTGCAACTTTTACTGACATAAAAAATTCCTCCTAAATTTAAGGTAATGTAATTATAATACATTTTTTAAATTTCTGCAAGTATTTATTGAAAAATTTAACCAAAAATTTACGGGTAATTTTCAAAATCAAGTGCTAAAAGTACATTGATTTTAAAAATGTCCTTTCCGATTTTGAGACAATGCCTTTAGCTTTGCTAAGTGTTGGCGGTGACACTTAGCAAAACTAAAGGTGTTGCCCAAAATCGCTACGGGCGATTTTGCCTGCTGAAAAAGGCTATGCCTTTTACTTTTTTCAAAAAAAGTAAGTCAGATATGATTTTGTATTTTGAAAGCGGTGAGGGTGTTTTTCATCAAAGTAGCGATTGTCATAGGACCCACCCCACCGGGAACAGGCGTAATATAGGAGGCTTTAAGTTCGACCTGTGCAAAATCGACATCTCCACACAATTTACCGTCAGCTTTGCGGTTGATACCGACATCAATAACCACCGCACCGTCTTTGACCATATCCGCCGTGACAAAACAGGGTTTACCAACGGCAACTACCAGAATATCCGCTCTTTTACAGACTTCTTTCAGATTTTGCGTTCTGCTGTGACATATAGTTACCGTACCGTTTTTATGTAACAAAAGCATTGCCATAGGTTTGCCGACAATATTACTTCTGCCCAGTACCACACATTCTTTACCTGAAATTTCGATATTATAGTAATCCAGCATTTCCATAATACCAGACGGTGTACACGGAAGAAAGTCAAAATCTCCTATCATGATTTTACCTACATTGGCACAATGGAAAGCATCGACATCTTTTTCGACAGCAATTTTTTCAATAACTGCTTTTTCGTCAAGGTGTTTCGGTAATGGTAACTGACATAAAATACCGTTGATTTCATCGTCCTGATTAAGTTGTTCAATCAAATCGGAAAGAGTTTCCTGTGTTGTACTTTCAGGGAGAGCATATTCTCTGGAAAGAAACCCGACAAACTCACAGGCTTTTTTCTTATTGTTGACATACACTCTTGACGCAGGGTCATCACCGACAATGATAACTGCCAGTCCGGGACGCTTACCTGTTGTTTGGTAAAGGGATTTACATTCTTCGGCTACACGCTGTTTTACGCTTGCCGACACCGTTTTACCGTCAATGATAGTTGCCATATCGATTACCTCACTTATTTTCTGAATTTTTTCTTTGTCTTTTTTGTCGGCTGAATTTCCGTACTGTCATTGATGACGCTGTTGATATCAAAAAGTTCTTCATCAGGGTTTTCCGTTTCATCAACGGAGATATCTGTAATTTCTTCTACTTTTTTTCTTACGGTTGTATTCGATTCAGGTGTTTCAGATGTTTCCACTTTTTCAGTTGCTTCCACTTTTTCCTCTTTTTCCTCTTTGACTTCATCAGGCAATTCTATGGCAAGAGAATGGGAACTGATTTCTTTGGCATTGTCATCAACTGCCTTATCGACAGAATAGACAGGCTTTTTAAATTTATGGATAATAATTTCTTCACTGCCGTAAGGCATAATCCGCTGATAGTTTTTGGATTTCAGAACCAGAAGCAACACGATACCCAATACAGCAAGGAATATGGATAAAATCTGTGAAACACGCAGACCTGTATGAGGAATATACAGACTGTCTGTACGCAATCCCTCAACGACAGTTCTTTCCACACCGTACCACACCATATACATCAGTGCAAGTTGTCCATGATATTTTCTTGCCTTTGATTTGGAAAACAGGTGCAGTACCAATGCACCAAGCAGACACCATACGGATTCATACAGAAAACAGGGGTGAACGGCAATATTGTTGGTTCCCTCACTCATCATTCCCCAAAGCAAATCTGTGGGAGTACCATAAGCCTCCTGATTGAAGAAATTCCCCCAACGCCCGATACCTTGTCCGATAAGAAATCCGACTGCCGCCACATCAAGTAATGCCGGAATATCCATTTTATCTATTTTGGCGACAATCAATCCGCCAATCAATGCACCAATGATACCGCCGTATATAGCAAGACCTCCCTCATTGACTGCAAGAATTTTATCTGTATGGGCGGAATAATATTCCCACTGAAAGAGTACATAGTAAGCTCTTGCTCCGATGATACCCGTAATCACACCGACAATAACGCAATTCAGTAATTTATCAGCAGAAACACCAAGTCTTTTTGCGTTCGCCATACCGTACAGAACCGCCAGTATCAGACCGACAGCAATGATAATACCATACCAGTATACGGACAATGTGCCAATTTGTATTTTATTATTGATATCAAATTCCCAGCCAAGTTTGGGAAACTGAACATGATACATAAAGATTTCCTCCTCTCCTGTCGTCGGGGACGCTGTCCCTGAATCCCTTTTTAAGAGCTTTCCCCCATATGCACTGACATAAAATAGAATAAGCAGTGAAAAACATTTGTTTAACCCCTCCGTCCTGTCGGACACCTCCCCTTTCAGGGGAGGCAAACTCCCACAGCTTATCGTTGAATTTTCACAACAATGTTCTCGTATAGCTTTGATAAAGTCTCCCCTGAAAGGGGAGATGTCAGCGTAGCTGACAGAGGGGTCAATTTCTACCAGTTAGTGCAGATGGAACTTTCCTCCTTAAGAGTTCTGTCCATTTTTCGCAAAAAAGTGGACAAAAAACTTTTAAGGTTCACTTTTTAGGATTGTTGTTTTATGATTACACATTGTCTAAGGGTAATATAACCGACAATGCTGAATGTTTACTGTTGAACTGTTGGTGCAGTCTGCGGTTGACATCATCAAGGGTAGTATTTTTGATACATTCCGGATAATGGAAAAGTTCTCTGCCGGAAAAATCACAATCCATCAGAATACCGGCGATACTTTCGTTACGGTTAAAAGAAAAGATATCCGCACCGTATACGGCTCTTTTGGCAACTTCAAAATCCTTTTCCGACACACCTGTAACAAGGAGATTGTCTACATACGCTCTGATAATTTCGGCAGCTTTTTTCGGGTTTTTGGATTCTCCTCCAAAAAAGACACTGCTGTAACAAGGACCTTCAAAATGTTCATAGTCAAAGGTATTGTTGATAAGTTCCTGTTCTTCAAGTGTTCTGTAAAGTGCAGATGACCCTGATGCCATCGCAAAAAGCAATATTTCACTTTCTGCCATTTCTTTATCGGTAAGGCGTTCTTTCTGTACATTCTCTTTGAAGCCTAAGTGGAAAAGCGGTACCGTTACGGGGAATTTCTGCTCTACATAGTCTTTGACAACCGTTTCGGGTTCAGCGGGAAAAGTAGACTGTACATCTTTTTCGGGAGCATTTTTCAGATATTTATCTGCCATAGCGATAATACTTTCGGGTTGTGCTTTTCCGCCCACAACGGTCAGTGCCATATTGTGAAGATTGTAGAAACCGTTATAACAGTCATAAAGTTTCTGCGGTGTAATTTCGGCAATACTTTCTACTGTACCTGCAATATCGATTTTGACAGGGTGATTGTGATACATGATTCCCAGAAGATTGAACATGACACGCCAGTTGGGGTCATCGTCATACATTCTGATTTCCTGTCCGATAATGCCCTGTTCTTTCTGTACGGTTTCATCGGTAAAATAGGGGTCTTGTACAAATTCCAGAAGAATTTGCATAGACTTTTCAAAATTGTCCGCACACGAAAACAGATAACAGGTTTTATCAAAGGAAGTATAGGCATTAGCAGACGCTCCCGTTTTGGCATATTTGACAAAAGCGTCCCCGTCCTCACTTTCAAAGAGTTTGTGTTCCAGATAATGGGCAATTCCATCAGGTACGGTAATCTGTTCTCCGTTTTCCTTTTTGAAAGTGGTATTTATCGACCCGTATTTTGCCCCGAACAACGCATAAGTTGACTTGAAACCGTCTTTAGGATAAACATAAATTGTCAGCCCGCTTTTATGACGGATTTTATAATATTTGTCGTCAAGAATAGAACTTGTAATTTCTTCTGTTACGGTTGTTCTGTCCATTAAATTTCCTCCTTTGCCTTTTCTGACGGTTGTAACAGGTATATTGTATCAAGTTTTATGGTATTTGCAAGACTTATAATGGTTTCCTTGTCAACATTGTTTAAAATGTCAACACACTCCTCAACCGTAAGGATTTTTTTGTCTAACATCTGCCCGATATACCACGACTCCATACCTGAAACGGTATCCTGTACGCTTTTATATCCGTTGATGATTGCCAGTTTTGCCGCCTGTATTTCAAAGTCGGTGATATTGCCCTGTTTCATCTGTTCAAGCTGATTGCTGACTTCGGCAATCGTCTTTTCGATATTTTCCTTTTCGACACCGCTGTCTACAATCATAATGCCTTTCAGTTTATCATACCTTGCGGCACAGTAATAACAAAGACTTAATTTCTCCCGAATGTTCAGAAAGAATTTTGAACTCGGTGTTCCTCCCAGAATTGCCACTGTCAGGGACATTGGTAAAGTATTGTCCATCGGCTGTGCTGTACTTGTACGGAAACCCATAACCAGTTTGGCTTGTGCAATATCTGAATTTTCGTATTTTGTTTTGATTTCGGAAATATCCGTTCTGATTTCTGTAAAGATTTCGGGGAGTGTCCGTTCACGGGCGGAAAATTTTTCGGCAATGATACTTTCCGCAAGCGTTGTATCGCTGTTTCCTATCATCATCACTTCTACTCTTGAACAGACAAGAATATTTTTCCATGCCTGATACAACTCTTCTGCCGTGAGATTTTCTACCGCTTTCTTACTGCCGTAGCGTTTGATACCGTACTTTTCGTCATGACACATTTCGCTGACCATCTGCGAAATCGCATAACCACGCTTATCGTTAAATTCTCCTTCAATGGCTTCTAAAAGCTGTCTTTTGCACTGGTCAAAGTCTTTCTGACAAAAAGCACCGTTTTCTGCTTTCGGATTGAAGATAATCTCACACAACATATTGACAAGTTCGGCAGAAATTTTTTCATTATTCATCGTATATCTGTCATCAATACCGGTAATTGTCAGCGTTACGCCGAGTGCTTCACCCATTTTCCGACAGTATCCGCCGATACCTGCCCCGTAGAGATAACTTAATGCTTTATTCAAAGCGGTCGTATCAGGATATTTTTCACAGCTGTAAGCCAGTACAGACGGCAACAACGCATAAGACGGTGCTGTTTTTTCGTCCAGTGGCACTATCATGGTTACCGATATCTTTACACTTTTAAATCTTGTTTCTTTTATGCTGTTGAAATATACACCTGTCGCAACAGATTTCCTGTTAATCCCATTCATATGATTAAACCTTTCCTTGTAAATTTATACAACTGCCCATAGATAATTATGTGTACATTTGATTATAACATACGCTTATTAAGGATAAAAGACCTTTACAAAAATTTAATCTTTAAAAAAAGTTTCTGTCTGAGTGGTCGGCAGTCAGGTAATTATTGACAAAATCTGCTTACGCAGATTTTATCTGGAATTTTTAGCCGATTAAAGGGCTTTGCCCTTTAAAATCCCACAAGGGGTTTCACCCCTTGACCCCACGAACTTTTTGAAAAAAG
>CACYDZ010000195.1 GCA_902773265.1 uncultured Ruminococcus sp. | reverse complement strand
GCCCTTAAAAATCCCACGAGGGGCGTTGCCCCTCGACCCCACAAGCCTTTGAAAAGGCTTGACCGAAACTTTTAATTGTCATAGCTATAAGTTTTTTTATCATTATGAGTTTTGGGAAATACTGTTGCCGAAAGTTTTCTTGAGTTCTTCCGAAACATCTATACAAAGCTGTGCAATATCCTTTTCGTCATAAACAGAGCCGTCCCAGATTTTATGGGATTCTACCGCCTGCCATACCAGCATTTCCATACCGCCTGCGGTTTTTTTACCCATTGATTTGGCGGTCTGTAACAGTTTTGTTTCCAGAGGATTATAGATAACATCAAATACGGCATGACATTCGGCAAGAATTTTTTCACTTACGGGCATTTTGTCAACATCAGGGTACATTCCCACAGGTGTTGCATTGACAAGCAAATCAATATCTTTATCCAGTTTTTCGATACGGTCTATGTAACAGGTGGAAATACTCGGGTGAATGGTTTTATCCATAATCTCACAAGCCAGTTGTGACGCTGCATGAATATCTTCTCTCCGTACCGCTATGACAATGCTTCCGCCTGCTTTGGCAACCTCAAAAGCAATCGTTCTTGCCACTCCGCCTGTACCGACAATCACCACATTTCCGTCAGGGCGTATACCGTTTAAGGAGAGTGCCTTTAAAAATCCGTCAGGGTCTGTGGTATAGCCTCTGCCGTTTCTGTCTACCGTGTTGACACTGCCGTATAACTTTGCTTTTTTGTCCAGTGACGACAGACAGGGGATAATGGCTGACTTGTGCGGAATAGTAATATTGAAACCGTCCAGTGAAGATAATTGTTCGGCATAGGCTTCTGACAAATTTTCGGGAGCAATATCCATTACTTTGTATTCAGCTTCGATACCTGCCAGAGCGAACAGACGGTTGTGAATAAATGGCGACATTGTGTGTCCGATAGGGTGTCCTATAACGGCATATTCTTTTTTTGACATACTGAAAACCTCATTTCTGTTGATAAATTCTGCAAAATTTTCCCGATATTGAAAATTTCAGAAAAATTTCAGAAAAATTTTCAATTTTATATTGACAAAATTTCAAATTAACAATAATATATTTCTGTACTTGGTTGTGTTCATAAGAACATTGGCAGTACAGTTACCATTTTAACAAAAAATGTCTGTTTTGTCTACTGTATTACCATGTTGCTGAACATTTTTATATTGATTATTGGAGGAATTTTATTATGGTACTTGAAAAAGTAAAAGCTATCTTAGCTGAACAGTTTGACGCTGAAGAGGATGACATCACCACAGAAACTTCTATTCAGGACGATTTAGGTGCGGATTCTATTGATGTTGTAGATTTGCTTATGACTATCGAAGGGGAATTTGAGGTAGAAGTTCCTGATACCGAAATTGACAACCTGAAAACTGTCGGCGACCTTGTAAAGTACATTGAAGACAATAAATGATTGTCAGAAACCGTAGTTACCTTAGACTACGGTTTTTTCTTTTAAGGCTCGCTTTATTTTGGATTGATTTGCTAAGTGTCGGCTATGACACTCAAAAGTTTCGGTCAAGCCTTTGGAGAGGCTTGTGGGGTCAAGGGCAATGTCATCAACTCAAGCGTGTCATTCCGAACAACATTGAGGAATCTGATTAAGATTTCTCGTTGCTTCCACTCTCCCCGAAATAACAGCGATGTATCATTTCAGACAGGCTTTTTTGTTAAGTTGACGACATCAGGGTCAAGAGGCAAGACCCTTAAACTCCCGAACATCAACAACATTTTCTGACGAAAATGTTGTGTTGCTTGCATAAAACTAAAAACAACAGATAACAGCTTTTAAACTGCTATCTGTTGTTTTTTTTCAGTTTAGTGCAGACTAAACATCATACCATCACTTTTTAGACTGTGTTACATTAAATTGCTGACCGTTCCAGCCTGTTGCTGTTACCATATTCTTTGTTGTCGAATAGACAAGGTCGGCACTCTGATTCCATACACTATCCCATGAATTTGTCGAATTGTTCTTGTCAATTCTGGTAATAATAAAGTTTGTATAACCTGTCGGCAATGTTGCCTGATAAAGACTGCCTGAACCTGTCATATTAATCCATGTATTGGAAGTATTGTTCCATGTATAGATTGCCCATCTTTCATTACCTGTCGCAATAGCAGAAGGATTGAAGTAAACGATACTCTGTGCGACTGTGGGAGGGTCTGTGGGAGGATTTGTAGGAGGATTTGT
>CACYDZ010000194.1 GCA_902773265.1 uncultured Ruminococcus sp. | reverse complement strand
GCCCTTAAAAATCCCATCAGGGGCGTTGCCCCTGAACCCCACAAGCCTTTGAAAAGGCTTGACCGAAACTTTTAAGTGTCACCGCTGTAAGCTGTTTTATCATTTGCGAATTGTCTGTGCAATTCTGTCCAGAAACTTTTTATCCTGCAATCGGTATTGTGCAAGAAGAGAATTTACTTTTTGGTAATCAATAGGTTTGTCGATAGTTGAGAGAGAGGGTTCACCGTCCGTACCACGCTCATCAAGGTTGAGTTTATGGAGAATATCTCTTATACGCATACTTGCCTTTTCGGGATAGAAAGAAAGGAATTGTTTTTCAAACTGGAGAGAAAAGGCGGTAGCATGGAAGGAATCGGCAACAACATACTGTGCGTCCCTGATAAGTCCGAGATATTCTTCTACTGTCGGACACCATACAAGTTTACCGTGTCGGATAACATCGTGCCAGTTATAGGAGATATTCAGCAGTTCCAGACCTTTGCTTTGAGCAAGTTCACGGGCGAAAGCGTCCAGTTTCTTATCATGATGGAGGTTATAGGTAACGACATATTTTCTATGGGAATACTTGTCGGAGGCAAGTTTTTCCCAGAACATTCTGTTTTTATAGAGTGTGGGGTCAAGAACCTGTACAACATTCGGTATACCTGCATCGGCAAGTGTGCGGACACTCTGTCCTTCTCTGACAGAGATGTACTGATATTTTTGCAGTAACTGAGCAACAGCAGTTTTTTCTTCATCAGAGATTTCCTGTCCGATACTGGAGGCATATGAAAAACAGAACGACCCCTCAGGGACAAAATCCAGATAATAGGCTTTTTCTATGCCCTCATTCCAATGGCTGTTCCAAATCTGGTCACTGCCCGTACAGTAGGCATCGGCAGACGGAGGATTTTTCCGAAGTTCATCATTGTTGTAGAAAGGGGCAGGGGTGAGGCGGACATATTCTTTCAGGAACTTATTGAACACCTTGTCTTTTTTCGCATAGGAAATATTCATGACGGCTTTTGCCGCCAGCAGAAGCAGAGGATTTTTTTCCAGTTTTCTGCTTTTCCCTTTAAGACGCTTCAAAGCACCGCTGCGGGTATCCAGTTCTCTGATAAAGTCGATAGTTTCACATTCAAAGCCTAATTCTTCAAAAGTTTTTTCTGTGGCGTAACTCTGGAGGACAGAACCGTAATTACAGTTACGGTGAATGGTGATAGTTTCAATTTTCTTCATTCGTCTTGTCAGCCTTTCTGTATTTCACTGCCAGAGAGAAAATTTTTCTGTCATTGACAAAATATCGTTTCGCCATTCTTTTGGGGTCCTGAGTAATTCTGAACAGCCATTCCAGACCGTGACTAGCCATCCATTTGGGAGCTCTTTTGATGTTGCCTGCCTCAAAGTCCAGACTTGCCCCAAGTCCGAACGAAATGGGAACACCCAGTTCTTTACAGTGATGATACATGAATTTTTCCTGTTTGGGACAGCCCAGACCGACAATCAAGATGTCAGGTTTTGCTTCATGGAGAAGATGTCTGATGTTATCGAGTTCAGCGGGGTCTTTTTCGAACCCGAACGGAGGAGAATAAGTGCCGACAACCTGTAACCCCTTATATTTCTGCGACAGATTTTCGGCTGCCTTAGCAGCAACGCCCTCAGCCGCACCCAGAAAATACATCTTGTATCCTCTTTTGGCAGACAGTCGGCATAACAGCGGAAATAAATCCGAACCTGAAATTTTTTCTTTTATGGGTGTTTTATACCATTTGGCAATCCATAGCAGAGGTTTTCCGTCGGTGAGTATCAGCGAGGCATTTTCATAGACAGCCTGTAATTCCGCATTGGTTTCCAGCTGAACAATGTGGTCAACATTTGGTGTGACCACATAGGCACACTTATTTTCTGCAATAATCCTTTCGATTTCCTGTAAAGTTTCGACCATCGTCAGATTATCAATTTCCGTGTTCATAAACTTCATTCGTGACATACTATTCTCCTTAAACTGATGATATAATGACATGGATATTTCCGGAGATAATCAGATTACTGTGTTGAGCGGGAATAAATATACTGTCGCCTGCTCTGATTTCCATAGAAAAATAACCGATTTGTAGTCTGCCTGTTCCTTTTACGGCAACTGCCGAATAGAAGCGGTCGTCATTAAGACTTACGCTGATTTGGTCAGTAACCTCATATAAGACAGATTCAAAATACTTACACCTGACAAGCATTTTACCGTCACGGTTGGTCGGGTTGTCGAAGTGAGGGGGGATATATTTTTCAAAGTGCATGACATTGAGTGCATTCTGAATATGGAGTTCACGGCGGTTGCCGAATTTATCTTTTCTGTCATAGTCGTAAAGCCGGTAGGTACAGTTACTGCTTTGCTGGATTTCGCACAGGAGATTGCCCTTGCCGACAGCATGAACCGTTCCGGCAGGAATGAAAAAGACATCGCCGGGTTTTGTGGGATAGAAGTTCAGTACTTCCATGATGGTATTGTCCTGAACTCTCTGCTGTACTTCCTCACGACTGACAGCTTTATTGAAACCGACATAAATTCCTGCATCGGGTTCAGTGTCAATGATATACCACATTTCATTTTTGCCGTACTGATTTTCGTATCTGAGAGCGTAATCATCATCGGGGTGAACCTGTACGGAGAGATTTTCCTTAGCGTCGATGAACTTTATCAGCAGAGGGAATGACTGTAACGGACTGCATTTCCAGCCCAGTACATCTTTGCCGACAGTTGTCAGATAGTCGCCGAAAGTCTGTCCTTTATGTTTTCCGCTTGCCACGATACTCTGACCTGATTCATGAGCAGACAATTCCCAGCTTTCGGCGATAGTGTCATAGTCGCAGGACTTGTGATAGATATCCCGCAGTTTTGTTCCGCCCCAGAGATAATCCTTGAATACGGGAGAAAGTCGGATAAAGGGTTCATAATGATAGCCGAGCTGTGTTTCACTGATATCATTTACGGGTATGGAAACCATATCATCACCGTGCAGGATTTCTCCCACAGCGGTTTCCACAAAAATGACCACATCATCACATATATTGGAAATCTGATGGTTTATCCCCATAGGGATATCTATATTATCCTTGACACGGTATATATTGCTGATACCGTCAAGGGATATCCGTGCCGTGCCGTGAACGACAGTCCAGTTTTCACTGCGGTGTTCGTGTTTATGTTCGTAGATGGTCTTTCCCGGAAAGAGATATACACGGCGTATGCGGTAATTTTTTTCTTCAATGAGTTGTTCGTAATATCCCCACGAACGGTAAAAGACCGTACCCTTTTCGGAAAAATATTCCAGTTGGGGATTATCGTGGATAATGTATTTCAAATCGCCCGATTTACCGTAGCGACCTACATATACAGCGTCATCGGTGTTGACAACAAGAACATTGTCCAAATCGTTCAGAACAACGGCTTTCCGCATGGATTGATTGATAATCATAGAATGGCAACAGTTGTTTTTTACGCTGATACCAAAGGACTCACAGTCTGTTTTGGTGATATCCTCAAGACTGCCGATATTCTGCCAGAAATAATCTGTCGGGACAAGTTTCAGGTTATCCGAATGTTCCAGTATGGATTTTTCAACAGCCACAGGAGTAATCATTCTTTGTACGGTGTAGGGGTAGTAGGTATGACTGCCGAGTTTTTCCCGTTTTTGGTAGGCAGTCTGACACTGGATAGAGATTTCGGGCTGAAGTTGACGGAATTCTTTCTGAAAGATACCGTTCTGAAACAGGAGCAGACCCAGATTTTGATAGAGGTGAGGAGATTGTTTAAGGAGTAATTTTTCCTTTCTTTCAGGTTTTTCGACAAACTGACTGACAGACGAAGTGTCGGGATTGATGGTGATGTAACCATATTTACTGTCAGGTTCTTCACAGGCGATGCCGAAGAGAACGATACTGTTGTTGCAGGCATATTCTTTGGCTTTCAGAATGGAATCCTGATAGCCGAACCCATTGGCAGTTGTCTGGCTTGCGGTATCAATCAGGTGGTCGGCGGCAACGACAAACACATATTCCGACAGCTGTAAACTCAGACACGCAAGCATAATGGCGGCAGTGGTATTGTTGGGCTGTTCCTCATAGATACAACGGTATGCTATGCCCTGAAAGGCTTTCATCTGATTGGCAATAATATAGCGGTATTCATAATTGGTGAGGATAATAAATTCATCGCAATAGGGGATATTTCTTGCCACAGTTTCCTGAAATACCGAATGATTTTTTTGTATTTCGATGAACTGTTTGGGATAGTTTTTTCGGGAAAGTGGCCACAAGCGTTCACCTCTTCCGCCGGCTAATATCAGACACTTCATAATTTTTTCTCCAAATTACAGTAATTCTGTTCTCGATTTTACTTTCAGTTCATCAACAATTTTTCTGACATTCTGTGCCTTGTCTTTACAACAGACCATAACGGCATCAGGGGTTTCCACAATGACAAGTCCTTCCACATCAACTGCCGTTACTGTCCGGGTAGTGGAAAGGATAGTGGTATTCCGTGTATTGAGGGCAAGCGTATCGCCAATCAGAATATTACCGTTGCCGTCCTCTTGATGAAAGACATTCATCATATCCCAGCTACCGACATCATTCCAGCCGAAATCTCCCATAACGGTACATACATCACCTTTGTCGGCAGATGGTTCCATAACCGCATAGTCCACAGAAATCTTTCGGATTTGCGGATAGACTTCATTGATGACACGGTTTTCATCAGCCGTATTCATAGCGTCACCGATTTTGCATAAGTCCGCATAGATGTCGGGAATAAGTTCTTCAAACTTTTTCAGAATGACGCTTGCTTTCCAGATGAACATACCGCTGTTCCAGACATAATTACCGCTGGCAAGATAATCTTTGGCGGTCTGTTCGTCAGGTTTTTCCTTAAATTCGGTAACGGTTTTGGCTTCACTTTCGGTATCTGCATTAAAACGGATATAACCGTAGCCTGTTGCGGGAAAAGTCGGGGTGATACCCACTGTGACAAGTTTATCGTGTTCTTCAGCGGTTCTGACTGCCGCCGCCAGCACTCTTGTAAAGCCTGCCGTATCACGGATATAAGCGTCAGACGGAGTGATTATCATGATACCGTCACCGTATTTTCTGAGAATTTCCATTGCGGCATAGCCGATACAGGCAGAGGTATTTCTTGCAGAGGGTTCGGCAAGAATATGGTCGGGCAGGATTCTGCCGTCCGTTGCCTGTCGCATGGACTGTGCCTGAGTACAGTTGGTGACGATGAAAATATCTTTATTATCTGCCGTATAGGAAAGACGGTCTATTGCTTCATTGACCATCAGTTCCTTTCCCGAAAGATTGAGCAGTTGTTTTGGGGTTTTCTGTCGGGAAAGAGGCCAGAAACGACTTCCTCCGCCTCCGGCCATAATCACGCCGTATTTTTTCATTCTATGTCCTCCTCAAAGGCCAAGACAATCCATTATTGTCTTCTGTATGCTGTCAAAATACCTTTCGGCAGATACTTTATCCTTACCCTTAATACTGTAATAAATCTTGATTTTCGGTTCTGTGCCTGACGGACGAACCGCAATCCATGAACCGTCTGTCAGTACATATTTCAGCACATCAGATACAGGCAGTTCTCCGAAACCGTTTTCCGCTTTTACGGGTTTACTGTAATCAATGACGGTTTCTGTATTGTCAAACGGAGAGCCGTTCTTTCTTAAATTTTTCATCATGGCACTGATTTTTTCCAGACCGTCTTTTCCTTTGAGCGTAAAGGAATCCAGTGCATCATGATAAAAACCAAATTCCGCATAAATTTCGTTGATTTTATCCAATAAAGTTTTGTTTTCGGCTTTGGCTTCTGCGGTCATTTCGCAAATCAGCATAGCCGATACCACAGCATCTTTATCTCGGGAATGTGTACCGGCAAGATAGCCGTAGGACTCTTCATAACCAAAGAGAAAATCATAATCCCGTAAAGTATCGCCGTTGATTTTCGCCTGTTCAAACTGTGTGATTTTCTCGCCGATGAATTTGAAGCCTGTCAGCGTGGAAAATACCGAAATTCCCTGTTTTACGGCGATATCCGCACCAAGTTCGGAGGTAACGACTGTCTTGATGACAGCAGGATTTCTGAGTTGTGTCAAATCCGTATGTCTGATGACAAAATCCATCAGCAAAGCACCAATCTGATTGCCCGTAAGGAGTTTGTATTCGCCCTCACCGATTTTTACCGCAACGCCTACACGGTCGCAGTCGGGGTCAGTGCCGAGAACGATATCGGCATTTTCTCTGACTGCTTGTGCAATCCCCATTTCCAACGCTCTGCGGTCTTCGGGGTTCGGGGAAACTACTGTCGGAAAATTGCCGTCCGCAGTTGTCTGTTCTGCTACTAAACTGACATTTTCAAATCCGTCCAGAGAAAGGATTTTCCGGACGGGAATATTGCCTGTACCGTGTAAAGGGGTATAGACAATTTTAAGAGCTTCTTTTACCGAAAGGTCATTCAGCCGTGACTGTTTCAGTACCGCACCGACAAAATCATCGGTAATATCCGCTGTGGTGATGAGGTCGGGATTGCCCGAAAAATCAACGGTGGTATAATCCGTCACGCTGTTGACAAAGGCAATAATCTTTTCAGCCTGATACGGCACAATCTGACAGCCAAATTCGTCATAGACTTTATAACCGTTATATTCTTTGGGATTATGGGAGGCGGTAATCACGATACCTGCCAGCGTGTTCCAGAACCTGACAGAATAACTCAGCTGAGGAGTGGGTCTTGCGTTGAGATGAAGATACACACGGATACCCATACCGCTGAGGACATCGGCGGAGATTTCTGCCAGAAATCTGCTGTTGTTACGGGTATCATAGCCGATAGCGACACCACGCTCTTTACAGAGCTTTTCGCCATAGGTATCTATAAGATACAGTCCGAGACCTTTTGTTGCCCTGCCGACGGTGTATTTGTTCATACGGTTTGTTCCTGCACCCATAACGCCCCTAAGACCGCCTGTGCCGAACGCAAGGTCACGGTAAAAGCGGTCTTCAATCTCTTTGGTATCCTTTTCGGGAATGAGTGTATTCAGTTCATTTCTTGTGGCTGTGTCAAAAAAGGAAGTATTTTTCCAAAATGCAAATGCCTCTTTAAAATTCATATATACCTTCTCCCGATTAATCCCGTCTGAACAAATCTCTTGTATAGACTTTTTCGCTGACATCATCAAGACAACTGTCATAACGGTTGGCGATAATTGCCTGCGACTGTTTCTTGAAAGTTTCGATATCGTTGACAACTTTACTGCCAAAGAATGTACTGCCGTTTTCCAGTGTGGGTTCATAAATGATGACGGTAGCACCTTTTGCCTTGATACGCTTCATCACGCCCTGAATGGAACTCTGACGGAAATTGTCACTGTTGCTTTTCATCGTCAGACGGTATACGCCAATAATACATTCCTTTTCATTATTGGCTTCAAAATCTCCACGGTTATAGTCTCCGTAATATCCTGCCATATTCAGTATCCGTTCGGCAATGAAATCCTTTCGGGTTCTGTTGCTTTCTACGATAGCTTCAATCAGGTTCTGAGGAATATCCTGATAATTGGCAAGCAGTTGTTTGGTATCTTTGGGCAGACAGTAACCGCCGTAACCGAATGACGGATTGTTGTAATGACTGCCTATTCTCGGGTCAAGACAGACTCCTTCAATAATTTTCTGGGTGTCAAGACCTTTCATCTCGGCATAGGTATCCAGTTCGTTGAAATAGCTGACACGCAATGCCAGATAAGTATTGGCAAACAGCTTGACCGCCTCTGCCTCGGTGAACCCCATAAACAGGGTATCTATATTTTCCTTGACGGCTCCCTCCTGCAAAAGTTCGGCAAAGATATGGGCGGCTTCGGTCAGCTTTTCGTCTTCCGTATCCGTACCCACAATAATACGGCTGGGATAAAGATTATCATATAAGGCTTTGCTTTCCCGTAAAAATTCGGGGCTGAAAATGATATTCTTACTGCCCAGTCTGTTTCTGATGGATTTTGTGTACCCGACAGGAATAGTCGATTTGATGACCATAATGGCATCGGGATTACACTTCATGACAAGTCTTATTACTGTTTCTACGGCTGATGTATCAAAATGATGTGTTTTACTGTCATAGTTGGTGGGGGTGGCAATCACCACAAAATCTGCATTTTTATAAGCCTTTTCCGCATCAAGTGTTGCTGTAAGGTCAAGTTTCTTTTCGGCAAAGTACCGTTCGATATACTCGTCCTGAATAGGAGATATTCTTTGATTTATCTGTTCAATTTTTTCGGGAATAATGTCTACCGCATACACCTTATGGTTTTGCGATAACAAAGTGGCAACAGATAATCCGACATAGCCTGTACCTGCTACGGCGATGGTATATTGTTTATTCATCAGCAAATTCATTCCCTTCGTTACAACTGCAAAAGTTGTACAATACAACAAAAAAGCAATTTTCTATATCTTAAACATTATATTATGCACCGCAAAAATTGTCAAGCCATTTGCTCTGTTTTCAGAAGAGTGGAAAATTTATATAATGTAAAAGAGATAATATTTGTCAATTCCTCACATCTGATAGGCGTTCTTTTAGAAATCACTGCACACGAGGTTTAACCCAAAACAAGACGGTGCTTTTGACTTTTGGAAAAATTGCCGTAAGTCGTTTCTATCACTATAATTGAGCAAATTTATTATTCTTCGTGATTATGTACAATAAATATACGCTGTTTGTCGCTATAAATGAGGTGAATAATTTTTAAAAAGCCTACAAACGAGGTAAGAAATGACAAATGTCTGTGCAATTTTTTATTTGCTCATGTATAGTTCTATAATTATTACGGATTTGGTATAAAATCCATCCAGACTGCTCAGATAGAAATTTTGCTGACTGTTGAAGGCAAAAATGTCCATAAGAGGGCATTTTTTTTAAAGGAAAAGTCATTTGACAGAGAGATAATCTCAGAAATACTGTTTCAGGAAGTGGTTTTATGGCACGACCAAGAAAAGAAGGTCTGGATTACTTTCCGCACAGCTGTATTTCCGACCAGCGTATCAATCTGATAAGAGTTCAGTACGGGTTAAAAGGATATGCAGTGATTTACAGGCTCTATGAGAAGATATATCTGGAAAAGGGCTACTTTTGTGAATGGACAACGGATATTGCATTAATGTTTGCCCATGATAACGGTTTGAATGTTAATGTCGTGTCGGACATAGTGAACGCAGGAATAAAACGGGGTATTTTTGACGGTGACTTGTTTGAAAAGTATCAGATACTGACTTCAAAAGATATTCAGGAAACTTATCTGACAGTAGTATCGAAGCTGAAAAGAACAGGTGTCGCTTTAATTCAGGAATATCTCTTGGCTGACTGCACCCTTTTTGGCATTTCCGCTGAGAAAACTTCTGTTTACTCTGAGAAAACTCCTGTTTACTCTGTCGAAAGTACACAAAAGAAAAGAAAGGAAAGTAAAGGAAAAGAAAAGAAAGAAGAAGAAAATAAATATGCTGTATCTATGCCGTTAAAAGATGGTTCTCTGTATCAGATTTCAGAGAATATGGTAAATCAACTGCAACAACTTTATGACGGAATTTCTGTTGTTCAGAGCCTGAGAAAAATGGCAGATTTTCTCTACAACAACACCAATAGACGCAGAGATTATATCGCTATGGATAATTATATCCACTGGTGGCTTGAACAGGATAATTCTCACATAACGGAACAACCAAAACGACAACCACTATCACAGGAACATCAGCCGAATTATGATATTTCTTTTCTTGACGGCATCGGCTTACTGGATTAAGAGGATATATAAAGATTCCTTACTGTGTTCGGAATGACAGGAATAGGAAAGAACGGAAGAATAATTATCGTTTTTTGTGTAAGTATTACAAAAAATCCGAAAAAATTTTTTTGATTTTCTGGATGAACTTTAAAAAATAGCCTTGAAAAATGGAAAAGTAAAATATATAATTAAAGCTGACGAATAGTTTGAATTTTCTGATTTTGCCGAAAGTGAACATTGCTCTGTAACCCGAAACAGTCGGCAGAACAAAAATAATGCTGAATAACAGAAATCTGACAAGTTCAATACTGCTTATGAAAACTGCCCGTTTTCTCTGCAAATACCGTCACAGGGAGAAAACCGGTGTTTTTTTGGCAGATATTTGATTTGTGGGAGGTCAGCAAAAGAAAGGTGTGTTGCCCTGAAGAATTTAAGGTCGAGAGTTGAGAAAACAAAAATTTACACATTCAAGGAGGTAAGAATTTATGAATGTGAGAACAGTTAAGCGTACATCAAAACGCACAGTGTCTATGTTGTTATCTGTACTTATGGTAATATCACTATTTACGGTATGTATGGTAGGAACTGCTACTACTGTTTCTGCAGCAGATTTAGGTACTATAACAGTTACCCTTGAAGGTACAGCAAAAGAATGGAATCCAGTATATTTATATGTAGGAAAAAGTACTTATTATTTCCGATATACAATGACGGGTTCAGGAAACACCCGAAGTTGGTATGTCCAAGGTTGGGATGATGCTACACATTTTTTTGTTTCAGGCGTAGATGTAGGCACTGAAGGAAGTGAAAACATCGAGAATAAATGGAAGGAAGCAGGTGTAGGTTCAGGTTTATGTCCTGTTTCAGGTTCAAAGAATGTTACCGCTTATGGTGGTGAGCATGATGATTCTCTTTATGCAAAAACAAAAAATGCTAAAGTATACTTTGATAACAGCAAAACGAAGTGGAATACTGTTAATCTTTATTATGGTGGTAGTGGTGCAGCATATAAACAAAGCTTTACCAGAATTGGTAATTCTGACATTTGGGTTGGTAGTGCAGGTAATGATGACAATTATACCAGCAATCTCTATGGTTACTTCTTTACTAATGGAGAGTGGAATAGTGGAAGTATTACCGATAGATATAATAGCCTGTCAGGAAGTGAAAGAACCAGCTTGGTACGGGATGATATAAAAAATTATACGGTTGTTACTACAGAAGATAAAAACAGTAAAGGTATATATCCTGCAACTGGAAGAGCAGGAGACCAAGCTTTCCGTTACTATTCTGTTGATGGTGCGACAGTATATTTTGACCCTACTAATACGACAATCGGAACCAATGAAAGTGACGTATATTTATATTATGGCGGTAGTGATGAGAATCCAGTTACAGTAAAAATTAAAATGGAAAAAGTTACTGTTGATGGAAAGGTTTTGTATAAGGGTACTGTCGGTAATTATGACAATATGTGCGGTTATTTCTTTTCAACTCAAAAGTACAATGATATAAGTACTCAATCTATAAACGGATTGCGTAATGTACAGAATGGAGGCAGTGATTTCTTTACTAAGGCAACCAAAATTGTTACAAGTAACTTAGTGGATACATTGTTGGTGCGGTTTGATAGTAGTGGAAATGTTGTTTACGATAATGTACACGATGAAGAGAAATACTATTATGTTAATTCTACCATATACAATTACAGAAGTGACCGTCAGACGGCACAGGAAGGTAATGTAGCAAAAAGCCCGTATTATTTTCAAGGACTACACTCTGATGGAAACCACGCATTTTTTTCAGATTACAACAAAGCTGTTGCAGGATGGTATAAAGATTCTTATACGGGTAGCGGGATACTTGCAGGTTATGATGACGATGGAGAAGCTATATATTCACATGGTACTGGTGATGCTACACCGTTATATCAAGGTAATATGCGTCGTAATGAAATAACTGATGGTGGTGAGAACGGTACACTGACAAAAGCACAAAGGTCAATCAGCGGTGAGTATAATTTTATCAGTGTGGCAAACGGTGCAAACAGAAAAAATGGTTCCGCTTCTACTAATGCTGTTGCAGAGGGACTTGTAGATGAAGAAATGCATAACAATACCATTACGCAGAATGGTGTAGAGTTACCGCAATTCAGTGACAGCTTTATGACAAGCAGTTATGCAAAAAATACTGATGGTAATGCTGTTCAATGGAAATCGCAGACGGTATCTTTTCCTTTCAATATAAAAACAAGTTCCTATGGTAATACAGAATATTATTATGCTCCTATGGGAGGCAGTAAGAATCGTTACTATAATGGCAGTGATACTATGCAGATAGGAAAAAATGTTGCTGGTAGTAATGATAGCCTCAACGGATATTTCCCCTTCAATCAGGTAGCTGAAAGTAGCAAGAGAAGTATTACTAACTGTTACGGAACAAGATTTGATATTGAGTTTATCATGCCTGAAGGCGGAGTAATGAATGGAGAACCATTGAAGTTCCTGTTTGAAGGTGACGATGATGTATGGGTATATATTGACGGTCATCTGGCATTGGATATGGGGGGTTCTCATGATAACGCAAAAGGCTGGATTAATTTTAAAGACAAAACCTATTGTGTAACAACAGGTCATTATGATGGTACCTATGCAACAAATTCAGCAACTGCAGAAGAAGCGGGCAAAACATTAGCAACAGCTTATAGCGGAAGTAATCCACCTACATTAAATGAAAATATTATATTGACAGAAAATAAAAAACATACACTTACAGTATTTTATTTAGAGCGTGGTGAGTTTGACTCCAACTTTAAAATGGAATTTATGTTACCGCTGGCATCTAACTTGCTGACATTAAGCCATGATGTTGACGCTTCAGAGGTTAATGAGGGTTTGTTGCGTGAAACAATGAAAGTTGCTAATGAAGATGTATTCTATACCAATCTGGCAACTCAGCGTATGAATAAAGGTAATGCTAATACGGTTAAATATCCTTTGAACGATGCATTTACAAGAACG
>CACYDZ010000193.1 GCA_902773265.1 uncultured Ruminococcus sp. | reverse complement strand
GGTTCAGCGGTGACAATTAAAAGTTTCGGTCAAGCCTTTTCAAAGGCTTGTGGGGTTCAGGGGCAAAGCCCCTGATGGGATTTTTAAGGGCGAAGCCCTTAAACTCCCAAAATAAAATCCAAAATTTGCGTAAGCAAATTTTGACAAATACTTTTTAAATATTAACAGACAAATACAAGGATACCCTTGTCTGAGGGGTATCCTTTGTATCAGATAAACAAATATTTTTCCAGTTCTTTGATATTGTCAATGACAGGTTTTCCCGTAGAAAGTAAGTCCATTTTGCTTTGATGTCCTGTTGAAATGAGAATACAGTCTGCACCAATTTCCACAGCCAGTTCGCAATCATGCAAAGTATCACCTATGGCAATAACTTTAGAATGGTCATAGGTGATTTTATGTATAGTATTGACAGCTCTCTCAAGTTTACTGCCGACAAAGTGATTATCTGAACCTGAAAGATAATCCATATATTTTCTTACACCAAATTTTTCGGAATTTCTTTCGACAATAGACTGATGGGAAGACGAAACAATGATTTGTTTCATACCACAGTCACGGATTTTCTGCATAAGCGGTATGATACCGTCATTTAAAGAGGCTTCGGAAAGATAATGATGATAAGCATTATTAAATTCTTTTTGCAGAGTATCAAAAGAAATTTCAGTTTTCAGGTCAAAGATATTGTCATAAAATTTCGTGATGGGAACATCAATATAACTGCGGTACTGTTCCAAAGTAATCTGAGGCTTGTGTCTTTTGCGTAGAATATCGTTGACAGCTTTCAACGATATTCTGACATCATCAATAATCGTACCGTTCCAATCCCAGACAACACAAATATATTTTGGTTTCATCAGAAATCCATACCTATCTGCAAAGCCTTTTTATTTGGCAGTAAAAGATGTTGTTTGCGTTTGGGAATACAATTTTCCAGAGCCGTTTCAAGAGATTGCTGTGTACAGAAGTTGGTTTCTTTGAACATTTTTCCTAACAGAATGATGTTGGCAAGACCGTCAAGACCGTTTTCTGTTGCCAGTTGAGAGGCAGGAATATAGAAAATATTGATATCAGTGCGGTCACATTTTTCAGATATCATTGTACTGTCCACAATCATTGTACCGCCTGAAACGACACTGTTCTTAAATTTTTCAAAAGACGGCAGATTAAGAGCAATAAACACATCAGGAGAAACAACACAGGGAGAACCTATGGGATTATCAGAAATACACACACTGCAATTTGCCGTACCGCCACGCATTTCAGGTCCATATGAGGGTAACCATGTAATATTTTTGTTATCGTAAAGACCTGCATAAGCGGAAATCTTACCGGCAAACAATACTCCCTGACCGCCAAATCCTGCAAAAAGCATATTAAAATCCTTACTCATTTTTCAGTCTGTCCCCTTTCACACCGTCTTTGTAAACGCCTAACGGATAGTACGGTATCATATTTTTTTGCAACCATTCTACGGCCTGAATGGGATTCATACCCCAGTTAGTGGGACAGGTTGACAATACCTCTACAATAGAAAAGCCTTTTTTCTCAATCTGATTCTGAAATGCTTTTTTGATAGCCTTTTTCGTTTCGTTGATATGTTTTACGCAGTCGACTGCTGTTCTCTGAGCAAGAGCAACACCGTCAAGAGTAGAAAGCATTTCGCATATTCTGACAGGATAACCTGCAATATTGACATCACGACCGTAAGGCGTGGTCTGTGTTATCTGATTGGGCAGAGAAGTAGGTGCCATTTGACCGCCTGTCATACCGTAAATGGTATTGTTGACAAAGATAATGGTAATATTTTCCCCTCTTGTTGCTGCGTGTACGGTTTCCGCTGTACCGATTGCTGCCAAATCGCCGTCACCCTGATAAGTAAAGACAACATTTTCAGGCTTTGCTCTTTTGATACCCGTTGCTACGGCAGGAGCTCTTCCGTGAGCCGCCTCTATCATATCACAGCCGAAATAATCATAGTTCATTACGGCACAACCGACAGGT
>CACYDZ010000192.1 GCA_902773265.1 uncultured Ruminococcus sp. | reverse complement strand
GAAAAGAATTGGGTATATTTTATTGAGTCTGTCACATCTGTAGGTCCTATGGATCCAAAACGAATTATAGAGATTAATGAAATGACTACTGATGTTTCAGCTGGTAAAATCTTCGTTACGGCTTTCCTTGATTTCAAATCATTTAAAAAGTTTTCCGAAACACTTGCTTGGGAAACAGAGGTGTGGATTGCCGATATGCCGGATCATATGATTCACCTGAATGGAGATCGATTTATCGGACCTAGAGATAATACTATCACAAACTAAGCCTTTATAATCAAACATATATATAGTTATATTATAATAAAAAATGTTAAGGAGCTGTAAATATGAATGCTAAGACACTAATACTTTTTAATCATAAAGGTGGAGTAAGTAAGACGCTGACAACATATAACATCGCTTGGATGTTAACAGAAAAAGGGAAACGAGTATTACTTGTTGATTGTGATCCACAATGCAATCTTTCCGCACTTCTACTAAAGGATAGTTTTGATGATTATTATATAAATGATAGTACAAAAAAAATGAACATTAAAGATGGTCTCAAAGTTGCTTTTGAAAGCAGACCAACTCCTATATCGGCGATAGACTGTTTTATTCCACCGAATAATACAAATTTGATGCTTCTCCCTGGTCATATGGATTTATCAGAATACGAGCCATCTTTGAGCTTAGCAATGAACAGCAATAACGCGATGACCGCGCTACAAAATTTGCCAGGGGCATTGTATGAACTTATTCGTTTGTGTGCTAAAAAGTATAGTGTAGATTATGTGTTTTTGGATGTAAATCCAGGTTTAAGTGCAATAAATCAGGTAGCGTTTACTTCTTCTGATGCCTTCATTGTTCCTACTAACCCAGACCCATTCTCATTGATGGCACTAAAAACTCTCTTAAAAGTTCTTCCTCGATGGAAAAATTGGGCGGATAATTCACGTCCGATCTTAAGTTCTGCATCATATCCACTACCAGAAACTAATATGCGATTCTTAGGGGAAATAAGCCAACGATTTAGCAGGAGAAAAGGGAAACCTACTACATCATATGAGGGTATTATGGCTGACATAAAAAGCTTTATTTCAGGAGAATTTATTACTGAACTAAAAAAACATAGAATGGCTTATGATCGGGATAATTATCATATGGCTGAAATACCTGATTTTGGTGCTATGTTACAAAAAGCAAACGAATTAGGAATACCTGTGTTTGCGCTCAAAGATAACGAAATACCCGGAGGGGCATCTTTTGCAAACACAACGGCTAAAAGGGATGAAATTAAATCAATGTTTTCATCAATAGCTGATTCTATTTTGGAGTATGTTGTATGACAAATGCACTTCATGTTTTCCGTGAATTAATAAAACAAACACAATTATCTGATGGACTATACTCTTTCTTAGAGGATAAAAATGTACCTATAGATGCATCGGATTTGTTACGTTGGAAATGGGTGCTTGCAGTGTCATCGTTAGACAAGTATATTCATGATGTAGTTCGGATTGGTATGGTACAACAATTTTTAAATCAAAGGACAATTACTGATAAGTATAGATCTTTTCGTATTGATATGACAAAATACAATAGTTTATCAATGTCTCCAACTCCACAGATAGATTTTGAAAACGAGATAATTCGCCAACATAGTTATTTGGCATTTCAAACTCCAGATAAAATTGCTGAGGCGTTAGCTTTTATATGGTCTGAACCACATAAGTGGGAAAGAATCAGTCAAAATATGGCAACTCCAATTTCTGCCAAAGACCTTAGAACAAAACTAAATAACATTATTGTACGCAGAAATCAGATTGTTCATGAGGGAGATTGTTTTTCATCCAATCTGCCATTACAACAGCAACTGATTAGCAAATCTGATGCTAGTGATGTTGTTACTTTTATTTCTGAACTCGTGAATGCTATTCATGTAAATATCGTATAATTTAATTAAAAGTACTTTATTATGTGCTTTTTCTGTCATTTTTTCAAAATAGAAACGATAGACCGCCGATAGATTTTTCCTCATTTTCTGCTGCCGGAATCAGATTGACAGCAGTTTGTGGGGTAATACTCTTGTTTTTATAGATAAAACCTGCCATTTTGACAGCAAAACTGACTGCATATGGTTGCAAAAATGACAGCATTTTATCCTGCTTCACGCTTACAGAAAGAAATCCAACTTGATTATGAGAGATATCAAAACCTCAGTATTCAAGCCATTTTCGGGCATTTTCGGAAATCTTGGCATGAGAAAAGGGACAGTTCGGATAACTGTCCCTT
>CACYDZ010000191.1 GCA_902773265.1 uncultured Ruminococcus sp. | reverse complement strand
GAGGATTGTTATATTCGATAGTATATTGACCTGTTCTTTGCATGATTTATCACCCTTTTTGAAATATGACAAAATTTGCATTCGCAACTTTTGTTTGATTTTTTAGCCGATTAAAGGGCTGCCGCCCTTTAAAATCCTGCTAAGGGGCTTTGCCCCTTGACCCCACGAACTTTTTGAAAAAAGTTCGACAAAAACTTTTCATTGTCATAGCTATGGGTTGTTTACGCATTTGAAAAATTTCGGTTATTAAATATTTTAACCGTTATAACGAATATTATATATCAAAATATCCGTAGATTTGATGTTAATATTGCTAAAATTAACAATATTTTCAAGAATTATTGCCCGAATGACAAATATGTGGTATTATTCTGTATGAGTAGTATTCTTATGGAAACTGCATCAGAAAAAATGTTGTCACATTCAGTTATCTTTAACGGAGGTGATAGCGTGAACATTGGCATTATCGGAGCAGGACGAGTGGGAACATCTATTGGAAAATATCTCAGTCAATATTCCTGTCACACCGTAACGGGATTTTACAGCGAACATTATCAGGACGCAGTAGAATCTGCCGTTTTTTGTCACACAAAATCATTTTATACCCTTTCACAACTGGTTTTGTCAAGCGATACCCTGTTTATTGCCGTCACAGACGGTCAGATAAAAAATGTATGGGATTGTATTGATAAACCGTCAGCAAGAAACAAAATCATCAGTCATTTCAGTGGCTCATTATCCTCTGATGTTTTCACTCTTGCAAGTGACTACTCCATATATACGGGCAGTATACACCCGATATATGCGTTCAGCGACAAATTCTGTTCGTATAAGGAATTACACAAAGCCCTGTTTACCGTTGAGGGAAGTGACTGTTTTATCAGTCGTATGCAGGAATTGTTCACGCCTTTGGGCAACAGGATTTTTACCATCGACAAAACACAGAAACCTCTGTACCATGCGGCAATGTCTATGGCAAGCAATCATCTGATAGGACTGTTGCAGACAGTTACAGATATGCTTTCGGCGTGTCATTTTGATGAGGAAAGTGCCTGTACTTTGCTTAAACCACTCATGATGGACAATCTTAATACGGCACTAGAGAAAGGGACAGCCTATGCCCTTACAGGTCCTATTGAACGGGGCGATATTGGTACCGTCGAAACACATCTGAATATTCTTGAGGACAGAGAGAAGTGTGTCTATCAGGCGTTGGGCAGACAGGTTATCCGAACAGCAAAACGAAAACACGCAGACAATCCGTCATTACAGGAAAAGTACAGACTTATGGAAAGGATTTTGACACCATGAAAGACAAAAAAACCACTGTTCTGACATTTCAGCAATGTAAACAGACAGGAAAAAAAATCAGTATGCTGACCGCTTATGACTATTCCACCGCTAAGTTAATGGACAGTGCAGGCGTTGATGCTATTCTGGTAGGAGATTCGTTGGGGAATGTCATGCTGGGCTATGAGGACACGATTTCCGTTACTATGGAGGATATGATACATCATGGCAGAGCGGTTTCCAGAGGAGCAAAAAATGCGATGGTTGTGGTGGATATGCCGTTTATGTCTTATCAGACTTCTGTATATGATGCAGTGGTCAATGCGGGAAGACTGATGAAAGAGGCAAGAGCCAATGCCGTCAAACTGGAGGGCGGTGCGGAAATCTGTCCGCAGATAAAAGCTATCACAGATGCCGGTATTCCCGTTATGGCACATCTGGGACTGACACCGCAATCTATCAATGCGTTCGGTGGGTTCAAGGTGCAGGGCAAAACGCTGGAAAAAGCACAAAAATTATTGGACGATGCCAGAGCGGTTGAAAAAGCAGGAGCTTTCGCTCTGACACTGGAATGTGTTCCTTCCGAGCTGGCAAAGAAAATTACCGAAACGATTTCTATTCCTACTATTGGTATAGGAGCAGGAAAAGATTGTAATGGACAAGTTTTGGTATATCAGGATTTGCTGGGAATGTTTTCTGATTTTACGCCTAAATTTGTTAAACGGTATGCTGAAGTCGGAACGATGATGAAAGAGGCATTTGAACATTATATCAGTGATTTGGATAACGGTAATTTCCCCGAAACACAACACACTTATACAATAGATGAAGAAATCATCAGAAAACTTGTCTGATAAAAAGGAGTTTATTTATGAAAATCGTCAATACTATAGAAGAAGTAAGAGCAATCGTCAAAGAATGGAAAGATAATGGTCTTAGTGTAGGACTTGTGCCGACAATGGGCTATTTACATGAGGGTCATGCAAGCCTTATCAAGAAAGCCAGTCAGGAAAATGACAGAGTAGTGGTCAGTGATTTTGTCAACCCGACGCAGTTTGCCCCGAATGAAGATTTTGAGAGCTATCCGAGAGATATTGCCCATGATTGTGCTATTGCCGAAGAGAACGGAGCAGATATCATTTTCAACCCGTCTGCCGAAGAAATGTATGACAGCAACGCAACAACCTTTGTCAATATGACAGGCATTACCGAAGAATTGTGCGGAAAAACCAGACCTACTCATTTTAAAGGGGTATGTACAGTGGTAACGAAACTGTTCAATATTGTTACGCCCGACAGAGCATATTTCGGTCAGAAAGATGCACAACAGCTTGCGATTATTATGAAGATGGTCAAAGAACTGAATTTCGGTATTGAAATTGTTCCCTGTCCCATTATCCGTGAGTTTGACGGTCTGGCAAAAAGTTCACGCAACACCTATCTCAGCACCGAAGAACGCAAAGCGGCGTTAATTCTGAACAAATCCCTTAATGAAGTCAAAAAGATGATTTTTGATGGCGAAAAGGATACCTCTGTTCTGAAAGCAAAACTGACACAGGTTATTCATACCGAACCTCTTGCTAAAATTGACTATGCGGAAATTGTCAGCTTTCCTGATATTGTACCACTTACCTATGCTAAGGGTGATTTTCTTGTTGCTGTTGCCGTATACATCGGCAGAACAAGATTGATTGACAACTTCATTATAGAAAACGGTACTGAAAAATAATTTTATACACTGGAGGGAAATACCCCTATGTTGGTGACTATGCTGAAAGGAAAAATTCACCGTGCGGTTGTTACGCAGTCCGAACTGAATTATGTAGGAAGTATTACCATTGACCCCGTATTGATGAAAGCTGTCGGCATTTATGAATATGAAAAGGTGCAGATTGCTGATATTGAGAATGGTAACCGTTTTGAAACTTATACCATCGCCGGTAAGGAAAACTCAGGTATGATATGCCTCAATGGTGCGGCGGCAAGATGTGTATCAAATGGTGACCATGTGATTATCATGTCCTATTGTCAGTTGTCAGAAGATGAAATCCCTCACCATATGCCGAAAGTCGTCTTTGTTGACGAAGATAACCACATTGTCAGAATTTCTGATTACGAAAAACACGGTACTCTGGACAATCAGTAGTCGAATATAAATCAATCCCCCATAGTCCGTAACAGATTATGGGGGATTTTATTGTCAAAATTTGCATACGCAAATTTTGTTTTGAATTTTTAGCCATTAAAGGGCTGCCGCCCTTTAAAATCCTGCCCAAAGGCTCCGCCTTTGGAAACCGCCACTTTTTTGAAAAAAAGTGGACAAAAAACTTTTCAGACTCACTTCGTTCGG
>CACYDZ010000190.1 GCA_902773265.1 uncultured Ruminococcus sp. | reverse complement strand
TTAAAAATCCCATCAGGGGCTTTGCCCCTGAACCCCACAAGCCTTTGAAAAGGCTTGACCGAAACTTTTAATTGTCACCGCTGAACCGTTGTTTCTCTGATAATTTGCTAATCAGTTTACTGTCGTTTTTTTCTTTCTTTTGATAATATAACCCACAAGCGTAATTACTCCGCTGACACTGACGCAGATGTAAAAAGTCAACCCTCTGCTGAGCATTTCCAGTCCGAATGCCGCATTCCGTCCCATAATTTCCGAAAAGCCGTCTATCATCAGATAATCCGCTACTCCCATCGCTCCGGGAATGGGAATTAAATTATATCCTACGGTAATCAGGCATTGTTTGGAAAAAATCAGACTTGAATGTTGTACATTCCCCCCAAGCGACAAATACAACAATACAGGAGCGATTATCTGTGAAAGACGCTGAAGTAAAGTCCAGAGAAATGATTTAAGTAAAATAGAATAGTTGTTTGCCAACAGTTTGGAACATTCAGCATAGTCCTTTCTAGTTTTGTTTACTTTCCTGAATACTCTTTCGGGAATATGAACAATCCTTTTTCTTTTGAGAAAATTCAGAAATCTTTCTAGCCATGAAAAAACTTTATTGCCATTTTTCAACATAAAGAAAAAGCAAAATGACAATGTTCCCAATACCACTGCCCCCGAAATAATCAATACTTTTGATAGAGGACTGAAACCCAGAAAAGCATGGGGATGCAGGATAACTGCAACAATTCCCAAAACTACAAGGGAAACCGTGTACATCATTAAATTGACAATCAGTGTTGCTGTAACAACCCCTGCCGAAATACCGTCACGCAACATAAAATATGCAGCCGCAGGCTGTCCGCCTGTGGCTGACGGCGTAATCGCTGAAAAATAAACATCTGATGTGCTGTAAATCAGCCCGTCAAACGGTTTCGGACGGTAACCTGCTCCCTTTAAAATGGAACATATCGCCATTCCCTCCAGTACAACAAATAAAAATGAACATATTGCCGCTAAAGTAAACCATACTTTATTGGTTTTGGAAAAAGTATCTATAATATCTTTTATCGACACACTTTTATTCTGTTCCAGTACAGCCCACACAGTCAGTACTGCCAACAACGGCGAAAATACCGCCCAGAATACTTTCTTATATCTGTCGATATTCTTTTTCTTTTCATTTTCCATAGTTAAAATTCCACCTCGAATATTGTTTTTTTGCCGGGTGTACTCTCGGCGGAGATATGTGCGTTGTGTCTTTCGGCAATCGCTTTGGCAATAGCCAGCCCTAACCCGAATGAACTGCTTTTTCGGGATACATCAGCTTTGTAAAACCGTTCAAAGATATGCGGTAAATCTTCAGCCGAAATACCGTCACCTGTGTCTTCTACAATCAGTAATATTTTGTCTTTTTTCTGTTGCAAAGTTGTTAGGACTATACCGTCTTTCGGTGTGTGTTTAATGGCATTGTCAATGAGTATGGCAATAAGTTGCTTTATTTCGTCCTCGTTGCCGTTAATGGAGATATCTTCTGCAATCTGATAATCATAATGGATACCTTTTTCATAAGCAACACTCTCATAGGTAAGTGCCATTTCCTCTACACATGAGGATAACGAAATCTGTGTTTTTTTTCTGACTTTATTTTCCTCAATTCTCGAAAGCATAAGCAATTTTTCTACCAGACGGTTCATGCGTTGGGATTCACGGATAATATTCTGAATATGTCTTTCGTAATTGTGTTTTGTTTCCGCTAAAGGTACATTAGGGTCTGCTTTTTGAGAAAATAATTTCTCTGCACTTCCCAAAAGTGCCTGTGCATTGATACTGATTGCTCCCAAAGGTGTTTTCAGTTCGTGGCTTGCATCAGATACAAACTGCTTTTCCCGTAACATGGCTTTTATTGCCGGTTTTGTCACGAACCGTGACAGTAAAAAGATAATGATTGTCATTAAAAAAATTCCCAACAGTATCAGTAATATTCGGGAAAGTAATCTTGTCGGTTTGGTACTGTTGTAATCTGAATCTGTCAGAATAATGAGTGTTCTGTCATTGGAAAGTTTCCGCAGAGTGTATATATAGGAATCAGCTTTATAGTCATCCTTGTCGGCAACAAGAATACAATCAATCACTTCGTCAGGAATGTGTTGCTGACTGTCTGCACCGATAAACTTTTCAGAAATGACTTTACCTTCCTGTACAACAACTACATCAATAGCAAATTCAGGGTCAATGTGACTGTTGGCTTTATCAACAGGAATATTTTCTGCATCTGTCTGTAAAATACCGCTGTCGGCTATCCATTCCAGAAACTGTAAAGTATCCTGGTCAAACCAGTAACGATAGTAAAAGTGCATACCCAGATAACATATACCTAAAACCAATGTCATCAGGGACATAGTGACAATAACAAACTTCTTTCTGATTTCAGATTCCATCGTTTTTTCCGCCTGCCTGTAAGGAATATCCTACCCCTTTTTCTGTGACTATCGAAATGTTTGCACTGACAAATTTCAGTTTTTTTCTTACAAAGGAAATGTATACATCAAGCTGATTGTATTCCGCCTGGTCATCATATCCCCATATCTTTGCTACCAACATATTTCTTGTCAGTATACAGCCGTGATTGACAAGTAAATATTCTAAAAGCTGATATTCTTTTTTGGCAAGTTTTACGGAGCGTTCTCTTCCGTAAAGTTTCATTGAGGACTGTTCCAGACGGATATCAGCAAAAGAAAGTGACTGTGTAATGACATTATCACGACGGCGAAATCTTGCTCTTATTCTGGCAAGCAATTCCCCTGCATCAAACGGTTTGGTCAGATAATCGTCTGCACCACTGTCTAAACCTATGATTTTATCTTCTGTCTGCGAGCGTGCCGTCAACAGAATGATGGGTGTATCAATCCCTGAATTGCGTGCTGAACGCAGAACATCAAGACCGCTGATTTTCGGCAACATGATATCCAACAAGGCAAGGTCATAAATGTTGCTTAACAGTTCATCTAAACCACTCAGACCGTCATAAACAGCGTCCGTCTGATATCCTTCTTTTTCCAGTATCGTTTTAATGCCGTCTGCTATTTCAATTTCGTCTTCAACTATCAGTATCCTCAAATCATCACATCTTTTCTTTCCAGCAATACAGATAATTATACAATGGAAATTGTCTTACTGCAACATTGAATAAACATTGAAAAATTAACAAACGGTTATCAATGTTTATTTAAGGTTATCAGCATATAATAACGGTGAACTGTTATGGATTTCAAATTTGTACAAAATCTTTGCCTGAGTGGTTAAAATTCAAGTAGTGATTGTCAAAATTTGCACACGCAAATTTTGATTTGGCTTTGGAGAGTTTAAGGGCGTTGCCCTTAAAAATCCTATCAGGGGCGTTGCCCCTGAACCCCACAAGCCTTTGAAAAGGCTTGACCGAAACTTTTAATTGTCATAGCTATAAGTTTTTTATCATGACGAATTTCAGAAAGTTTCTGAAATTCTGACAGTGAGGGTTGAACTTTTGTGCAACAGTCAGGGAATTGCCCTGACAAGGGGAGGAAAAATATTATAATGGAACGTAAAATTATAGGATATTACAGTTATACGGTTGTTTTGACCTATCTGGGGATGTTATCGGCTTGTGTAGGCATATTTTTTTCTATCGGTGGCAATTATTTTCTTGCGGTATTGTTGCTGATGATTTCGGGTATTTGCGATATGTTTGACGGAACTGTTGCCTCTACCAAAAAAAGTCGGGACGAAAATGAAAAGCGTTTTGGTATACAGATAGATTCCTTGAGTGATTTGGTGAGTTTCGGCGTTTTTCCTGCCATATTCGTGTATATGATTTCGGGTGCAGAATATTCGGTAATGGCGATAGCTTGTGCTTATATTCTGGCGGCTTTAATCCGTCTGGCATACTTCAATGTTCTGGAAGAACAAAGGCAAAGTCGGAAAGATAACCGAAAAAAAAGTTATCTGGGAGTTCCCGTAACAACGATTGCGTTGATTTTACCCCCTTTCTATATGCTGTTCAGTAATAATATTCTGGCAAACACCATCTGTTTTACGGTTATGCTGGGGCTTGTCGCAATAGGATTTATTTTTCCCATCGAAATCAGGAAACCTGCTTCTGTCGGAAAAATGGTGATTATCGTTATTGGTGTACTGGAGTTTATCAGTCTGTTTATATTTCGGGGTGCGGTATGAGTGAATCACTTGCCATGCGTTTTCTGTACGGTACAGCTTTGGGAAGATTTCTTTTAAAACCTTTTGTCAAAGGTTCGTGGTTTTCTAATATCGGAGCTAAGTATCTTTCATCACGCTTGTCTAAAAGAATGATTTCCCGTTATGTCAGGAAATATAACATTAATTTACAGGAATTTGACCAACAAACATTCCCATCTTTTAACGATTTTTTTAAACGAACAAAAACTCTGAAGATTGCTCCTAATCCTCAGAATGTGATAAGTCCTTGTGACGCTTATCTGAGTATTTATCGTATCAGTGATAAATTACAGTTGCCGATAAAGCATAGTCAATATACAATTGCTGATTTGTTGGAGGATAAATCTTTAGCACAGAAATTTGCAGGCGGTTTTTGTCTTGTGTTCCGTCTTGAACCAAAACATTACCATCATTATGTATATACTGTCGGCGGTGAGATTGTCACCAATAAAAGAATTGACGGAGTGTTACATTCCGTCCGTCCGATAGCGTGTGAGGCTTACCCTGTATGGTTTCAGAACAGTCGGGAATATACTGTCATTAAAAATGTGATATTCGGTGATGTGGTACAGATGGAAATAGGAGCATTGCTCGTCGGAAAAATCTGTAATCAGACAAATACATATGCGGTGCTGGGTCAGGAAAAAGGATACTTTGAATTTGGCGGTTCAACAATTATGGTACTGTTTCAGAACCATTTTATTTCTTTAACACAAGAATTGCAGAATACCATCAATAGTGGTGAAGAAATTCCCATCGAAATAGGAAAAGTTCTGGGAACGGTTTAAGAAATTTCTTAAACCGTTCCTTAAAGTTTTCTGCCCACTTTTCTCAAAAAAGCGGGCAGAATTTTAAAAGGTAGTAACCCTTTAACGGTCAAATTTCGGTAATGCAGCATTCAAAAGCGTTGATAACAGTAGTATCACCAACTTTATCAATTTGAGGAATATTTGTTCCATAAGAGCGATGAATGTGTCCGTGAAAGAAAAATTTAGGTGTATACTTCTGCAGAAGTTCATTAAAACACTCAAATCCCCTGTGAGGGAGATTATCAAAATCATTAAGATGTCTGGCAGGGGCATGAGTGACCAGAATATCAAAGCCTTTATGACGCATTAAAGAGAATTTCAGTTTATGTATTCTGTGTTTCATCTGTTTTTCTGTATACATATATTTTCCTGAACGGTAACGGTAAGAACCGCCCAGCCCCATAATACGCAGACCGTTGAACTCGATAATCTTATCGTCAATACAAATACAGCCGTCAGGTTCATGAGAAAAATTTTCGTCATGATTACCGTGAACATAAAGAAGCGGACATTTCGCCATCGTTACCAAAAATTCAAGATACTCTACTTTCAAATCTCCGCAAGAAATAATAACATCGAATCCTTTTAATTTTTCAGGCTGATAATATTCATAAAAACGGTCTGATTCTATATCGGACACCAACAACGCTTTCATTTTCACAATACCTTTCCGTTTATGTTTTATTCATCAGACGAATTTGCCTGAGATTTTTCTACACCAACAACATCAACTGTTGCTTTTCCCATATAAGTCAGTTCATCATAAGCAGGAATATCGCCCACAACATTTTCCACAAGATAATCCATACTGATAATCTGTTCCAGAGTAAGAGATTTCTGCCCTTTTCCGATAACATCACCTTTTTGTGTATAGAAAGGCGTAAGAAAAGGGGAAGAAAAGTTATGGATAAAAGTTTCTCTGAAAAAGTCGGCACACCGTCTGGAAGCTAACGGCAAAGCTCCTGCATATTCAATATCCACAACACCTGCGGACATTCCCCAATAATAATTCAAAGCCTTGTTGCTGTTGGCATATTCATCTTTAACGGTGTTATCCAACATTCTTCGCAGAATTTCCTCATAATAAATGCCCCATTTCCATACAGGTACGGCAAGCAGTTCTGATTTACCGTGATCAATTCGGGAAAGACCGAAACTATGACGGTCATCATTCTGAAATCTGGCGGTATCCTGAGAAGAAATAATATGAATATTTTTTTCGGTGAGGGATAAAGCAGCATTCTTTGCCCCTTTGACTGCCGACCATTCCAGAAATACTTTAGCACGGGGATTAGTCATCTGAGC
>CACYDZ010000189.1 GCA_902773265.1 uncultured Ruminococcus sp. | reverse complement strand
TGGCTCACGGACTTGAAAGGAGAGGTGAACAATGATAAAAAAGAATAAGAAAAAATTACTTATCAGTTCCATAATTATTTTATTGCCGACAGTAGTCGGATTGATTTTGTGGAATGCATTTCCCGAAACAATGGCTGTTCATTTTGGTATGGGAGAAAAAGCAGAAAATTCGGCAGTGAAAGGTTATATTGTGTTTTTCCTGCCTTTGATTTTACTGGCATTTCACTGGCTTGGCATGGTGATAACCAACCTTGACCCCAAAAATAAACATCAGACACCTAAAGCTCAAAATCTTGTTTTCTGGATAGTACCTTGTATTTCTGTATTTTCTATGACAATCATTTATCTTACAGCATTCGGTATACAGGAAAACAGTATATTCCCCTTTTTATTTCTGGCTATCGGTCTGGGGTTTGCCGTAATAGGAAATTATCTGCCGAAGTGCCGTCAGAACTATACTTTAGGAATCCGTATTAAATGGACACTTCAAAGTCAGGAAAACTGGAATGTTACTCACCGCTTAGGTGGTACAGTGTGGTTTATCGGCGGACTGCTGATAATGGCAACGGCTTTGATACCGTACAATTTTTCGATGTTTATTGTATTGGGAATTTTGATAGTCGTTACGGTTATACCGCTTCTCTACTCCTACATCTATTACCGCAGACAACTTAAACAAGAAACAAATGATATTATCCCGTTGACTAACCATTACAAAAAAACAAAGATAATCGTTTTTTGCAGTGTGTTTGTTATGTTAGCGGGGATGGTTTATCTTATGTTTTCAGGAGAAGTGAATGTGGAATATGGGGAAAAATCCTTTACTGTTCATTCTACTTACTGGAGTGATGTCAGCATGGATTACAGTCAGATAGACAGTGTTGAATACAAAAATAGTGGTTATTCAGGGAGTAAGATGATGGCATTCAATTCGGCAAAGCTGTTGTTAGGCAAATTCCGTAATGAAGAATACGGTACTTATCAACGCTATTCTTACCGAAAATCTCCGTCTGAGGTAGTGCTGACCCAAAAAGACGGTAATATTCTTGTATTGAGTGGCGACAGTGAAGTAAATACTGAAGAAATTTTCCGTCAGCTGAAAGACAGGTGCGAAAAATAAAGAGGGGATTTTTTTGTGAAAAAATTTTTAAAAGATAACTGGAAATTTTTAGTATTTGTTTTAGTGGGAGGATTAATCGGAGGATATTGTATAGGCTTATATGCTTTTGATAATTTATCCGCTGAGATTTTAAAACAGTTACAGGAACAAAATGTAACCAAAGAAATCGTAGCTATATCCACAATGTTTCAGTATGGTATCATGTTTGGTGTAGTACTTGCAGCGATGGGAATAGTTTTATCCAAAAAAGTTGACCTATGGAGAAATTCTGCACCGAAAAAAAAAGCAATTATTACGACAGTAATCGTTACTGTCACAGCTGCTTTACTACTGTTTCCGGGTGACAAACTAATATTTGGTTCGCTGAACGATTGGGTAAATCATCAATATACTGTACCTCCCACTATATATAAAATATCAGGGGGATTATTAGTTGGCGGAATTATTGAAGAGGTAATGATGAGATTATTCTTTATGTCATTATTAGTGTTGGTTATTTCAAAGATATTTTATAGAAACGATAAAGAAATTCCGGTCATAGTATATATTATAGCCAACATAATTTCAGCATTGCTGTTTGCGGCAGGTCATATTCCGTCAACCATGACAATGACATCATTAACATCAGTTATATTAGTCAGATGTTTTCTGATGAATGGTGGAATAGGTTTAACCTTTGGTTATTTATATAGGAAATATGGTATTGGATATGCAATGACAGCACATGGACTGGCTCACTTAGTATCAGATATATTGATGATTATTTTTATTTGACTGTGTCTGGTAAAAGTGAAAATCGTCAAAAACAGTTCCAGTCAGATAAGCAAAATCCCTTTTCAGTCCCATAGGGGGACTGAAAGGGGATTTTGTGGTCTGGGAAACGGGGGACAGCAAAGTTATCGGCTTTATGAATTAAGGAATTTCAGGGCAAAATTTTCTTACGAAAATTTTGTTTTGAATATTTAGCCGATTAAAGGGCTGCCGCCCTTTAAAATCCTGCTAAGGGGCTTTGCCCCTTAACCCCACAACTTTT
>CACYDZ010000188.1 GCA_902773265.1 uncultured Ruminococcus sp. | reverse complement strand
TTCCTTTCCGGCCAGTACGTCATCAACGGCTATTATACCGCCTGTAATATAGGACTTCAACAGGCTATTCAGATCGTATTTTCTCATGGCAGAAATCTCCTTTCTGCTTTTTAGATGCCGGAAAAATAGAGAAAACTCGTTTCTGAACAGCCGTTTTGGGTTCATTATTCTATTATTTATAATATATATTGATATTATCTGAATATTATTCTGAGTATTGTTTATTGCGAATAATTGTTTCTGAATTGTCGTTTTTCGGAACAAGTATTTTTGATTATTTTAAATGAGGTGCATATGTGATATGATGGATATAAAACCATGAAAGGAGATTAAAATGAGATCAGTAGAATACAACGAGCAAAAGTTACGAATTGATCATTACAAAGAGTTTGGTATGACTATTTTTCGCATTTTTATGGTTACTTTTCTATTATTTGCAGGGATACATCCAGAATCTATATATGCAGATATAATTCAGAAAACATCAATCACATCTATTGATAAGCTACCGGAATCTAGAAGGATCTTCAAGAGCAATGATGTATTCTCATATAGTTTTACTGTTTCAGAGACGACAGGTCATGTTGATTTTATAGATTTATCGTGTGGATCGCTTTGCTTAGATTCAAATGGTAATATTTCTTCTTTCTATGGTGGAATTGAAGTAGAATACACTGATGGTAATTGGAAATCGACTGGATTATCAGACTGTTTTGCTGAGGATAGCGTAAAAGTATCTGTACAGAATAATAAATACACTGTATCAGCGGTTGTAAAAAAAGGTAATACAGTATTACTTTCTGCATATAAATTATCTGTAGGTATAAACGGATTAAACACTGTATATTATTTAGATACATTAGATCCACCAACAACTTATTATTTTAGCGATAAATGTGCTATTGGCAATCATACTTATTATTCAGATTCGGAAAAAACTGTAGACAGTTATCCAACTTGTAAAGAAAATGGTAGCAAGTCAATAAAATGTATTATTTGTGATTCAGTTGTACCAGAAACAATAGAAATAATCCCAGCCACTGGTGATCATTCATGGAATTATTACGGTCATATAAAACTCCCCAATTGCAAGGAAGAAGGAATAGATAAATATGTCTGTTCTTATTGCGGCGAAGAGAAAGAAGTTTCAGTTCCTAAAACAGAAAATCATCAAATGGGTGAATTGGTGACTTTTGTAGAAGGCAGCTGCAAAACTGATGAAATTGTCGGTCGGATTTGTAGCGTTTGTGGATACAAAGATGAGATTAATAATGGTAAGAAAGACCATTCATGGAATGATTGGATTGTCACAAAAGAACCGACTATAAACAAAAAAGGAATTTCAACAAGAACATGTTCGACATGCGGAAAAACTGAAACGACGACTATTCCAAAGTTGAAACCAATACCAGCAACAATCACTTTAACCGTTTCACCATCAAAGACAATAGCGGCTGGAAAAAAGGTGACAATAGTTTCGTCTGTAACCCCTGAACAAGATTTAACATGGAAAAGTTCAAACAAAAAATACGCAACAGTATCATCAAAGGGAATTGTAACAACAAAAAAAGCAGGTGCTGGCAAAAGTGTTGTTATAACTGTGCAAGCGAAAGATGGCACAAAAAAGAATGTTCGGATCAATATCGTAAAAGATGGTGTAAAGAAAATTGAATTGAGTGGAAAAACGGAACTAAAAGCGGGAAGGCAATGTACAATCAAGGCTACCGTTACTGCTGGTAAAACAGCAAACACAGTTCTTAAATGGAGTAGTTCAAATACAGATTTTGCAACTGTTAATAAAAAAGGCATTGTTACTACCAAAGAAGCCGGAAAAGGCAAGACGGTAACAATCACTGCAACAGCAACGGACGGGACAGGAATAAAAGGTCGTATAAAAATCAAACTTAAGTGATAAGAGTAAAAAACGCTGTTCAGGAAAAAACTCCTGAACAGCAATTTTTTATCTGTATTTCTAATCCTCTTTCTTCCGCTGATCTAAACGCATCATGACATGCACCAGAAACGACAATCGGCTCACCAGTGAGAAAAGCGTTCAATTCTTTTTCCCATGTCCATTTACAGAATACCCTGAAAAACTTGTT
>CACYDZ010000187.1 GCA_902773265.1 uncultured Ruminococcus sp. | reverse complement strand
CAGTAATGACAGTTTAGCTGAGGTATCTCTTTTTGTTAAGTCTGACTTATCTGTCGTCTACACTTTGAATTATACAGGAAGCTAATATCTGGACAATTTCTCTTCATAATCAAACTGTACAGTTTATCTCGGTCCCATAAATTTGTCACCATTCAAATGTATCATATGCTCCGGCAACTCAGCTATCCATACTTCTGTATCCCAGGCCAATTCCTCCGAAAACTTTTTATACGTTTTAAAATCCAGAAATGCCGTAACAAATATTTTCCCAGCGGTTACATCTTTTGTCATTTCTGTAATTTCCAGAATACGTTTTGGATCCATTGGACCTACCGAAGTAACCGATTCAATAAAATAAATCCAATTTTTATCTTCCCTATACAATACAACATCCGGCATTTTATCATGCAGTGTAATCTCACATCCCAATTCCTTCAGTTTATCTATATTTTTCACTAAATCTTTCTCTATCGTGTCTCCCACATATAGACACTCTGCATTCTCAGCGAATCTCGGTGCAAACTCTTCTATAATTGCTTTCTGTAGTTCGTTATGTTTCCCCGGTGAAAACTTAAAATCATCCCCATTTATTTTCACAGGCATCATTTTCATTTCCTTTTTCGATGCATAAATGTCAACTAATCTTTCATGGTACATCATGTATCTAGAAGATATTTCATTCCAACCAACACTCTGATAGTGTTTTAATAGTTCCAATGTTTCATCTGTCAATCGATAACGATAATTCGGACTATTCGTCGCTTTTCCATTATCTTCTACTAATGCAGCTGTTCTAAATCTATGCAAAGCCTGTTTTCTAATTGCTTCTCTACTATTCTCTGCATAACTAGTTTCGTAATTAAGATTTGCAAACTGAATAATATCATGAATCCTAATCCAATCATTTGTTGCATTTCTCCATGACATATCCGGTTTTATTCCAGCCATTGCTAATAAAACATAACAACATATGTCTGCCTGCTGTGCTTTTGGCATTCCTACAAATTTCAATATTTCGCGTGCTTCTTCAATCTTATCCACAGTACCCCTCCAATATTATATTGCAATTCTTTTCCGACATATCTTTGCTTTTCATTATTTTCCTTCCCATTTCCTGAATAATATTAATATCCGGAACCGGCATTGCATTAATTTCAGTTGAATTAACCTGCGTTGAACCATTCAGAATCCGGTAATATTCATCATAAATTGTTGAATTAAACAGCACATACAAACCATATACCAAGCATTCAGACATATTTGTAAGCAACCCATCAATAAAATTAATCTTATTTTGTGTACTTATCTTTGAATACTGCGGAAATTTTTTCGACAAATATACCCCACATTGCAACCTTCTCGGTTCTTCCTTAGCGGTAAATCTCTTTACAAACAAATAGTTGTGATTATCCTGCATTAAACCTTTTTGCTCTGTCACAACATATTCATGTTCCTTTTGAATAGGAAACTGAACTACACCTTCTTTTATATGTTGTGAATAAAATAAAGGTATCGCCCCCTCTTCTGCATCATCTCGTAAAATATCTCGGTTTCTGAAATCAACAGTCAACCCTGTTTTCATTTTTAATCCTATATCCGGAAGCGTTTTATCCCACTGATGCAACTTTTTCAATACTGAAACTTCTTCTTCATTTGTAACCAAATATACATACAATTCTTTTCCAGAAACAACAAGATTATATGGAACTACCAATGTGGTACACTGGTCAAAATCCTTATTTGTATGCGTAGATGTAATAGTAACATTATCTGGCTGCACCTTTGTCTTTTTAACTTTTACTATAATAGTTTCCTGTAAAACATTTTCTTTATCGAATACTTTATTTCTGCTACCAAACAAATGTATATGAATGAGCTTTCCTTCTGACAGAAAATATTCTCTGAATCTCTTAAAATAAGCTCCTGATGTCCATGACCTTGGAATTATATAAACCATTTCCCCATCATCTTTTAAGTTAAATAATCCCATTGACGCAAAAATGAAATACATATTAGGCGCTCCATAACAAACTGACGGCATTGCTGTCGCTTCTGGAGCATCCTTTGATATTTTCATATATGGGGGATTTCCAATCACCATGTCATATTTTTCCGGATTCCAATTTCCACCTAACATATGATTAAAATCGAGATACTGGCTGGTTATATAATTCTCAGTTATAATTTTTATATCTATTTTTTTGTTTGAACATTCCTGCATATAAAGAAGATTTTCCTGCAATAATGGTAATACATTCTCATCGTTCTCATAACAGGTTACAATAATCTCTTTAATATCCTTTATTTTATCTAAACGTTCGATCATGGCACATGTTAAAATCCCAGATCCTGCACCAGCATCTAGCAACGTTACTGTAGTCCGCTGCGGTATAACAAACAATCCAGCCATATATCTAGCTGTTTCAATGCTCGTAAAGAACTGTCCGTATTTTTTTCGCTCTTTTTTGGGTATTTCTTCAATATATTGATTAGTTTTCTCTACAATTTGTTCTAACATCAACTTCCACCTATCTATTTTATTTCTAAACACAAGCTACGTCTTCACACCTCTGAACTTTTTTCCTTTTTCTCATGTTGCAATAATAACGATTTCTCGCCAACAAGTTTAAATCATCTTTATATTTTTCTACAAATCTATAAATTTCTGGAAATATATCAGGTTCTATTTGTCTGGCAGAAATAAGTAACCCTCTTAGCTTTTCAATTTCAACTATATCCTTATTCTTCAAGCAGGTTTTATACCTTTCAATAATCTCATATCTTTTTTGATTTGGTACAAGCAATTTTCCTTTTTTTATTCCTACTCCTGTCACTTTCTTAAATGCATTGTTTTGATAGTAATGATCTTTTTTCACCTTTGCATGTAAACAATAACTATTCAAAAGTTCTTCAACATTTTTTCTCAACTGTTTTGATATACCAATATTCGATGAAAAAGTCATATCATCCACATACAACGTAAACTCACAATTATATTTTCGTGCAATTTCATATATATTTTCAAACATATCACTATAAGACCAGTATACCACAAGTTGACTAGTTGGACTTCCTGTAGGTAATCTTCCTCCACACATAACTAAATCTGTCATAATCCAAGAGATATCATCTGCCATTAAAAACTTTTCTTTAAACATACTGTATACATATTTTCTTTTTGCCGAATCATAAAATTGTGAAATATCCATTGTTTTCACATTATAATTTCTACAATGATTTCGGGCATTTGAAATATAACTATGTTTCTTTTTTCCAGATATTACCCACTCAGGTGTTTCTATCCTACTCATTAATTTACAAATTCTTTTTTGAATACTTTTTAATTCTTTTTCCGGAACCGTGAAATTTCGAGTTCCAGTACCATTAGGTTTGGGTTCCGAAAAATGATTATATTTGTATGTATGGTTTTGCTTAAAATATTTTTCATCCAGCTTCAGTACTCTGGCCAACTTTCTTCTGTTTCTCATTCTATACAATGGACTAAATTCTATAGGGTATGTTTTACTCATCTTCAAATTCCCCTACCTTTTCCAATATTTTAAGCAATTTCATTCCGGCACGAGCAATTCTTTGTTTTTTATCATTTTTTATTTCTTCACCTTCTAAAGATTCCGCAAATAGCATTAATGTTGATTTTTTCATTTCAAACACTTTCGCATATTTGTCTAAAACCTCCATCGTAGGCTGTTTTTTCCCATTTTCCAATTCTGACACATAGCTCTGTGATAATTCCAGTTTTTTTGCTAATTCTGCTGATTTATATCCATTAAATATTCTTAATAATCTTAATGCTTCACCCATTGTATCCTCTTCCATTT
>CACYDZ010000186.1 GCA_902773265.1 uncultured Ruminococcus sp. | reverse complement strand
TAAAGGGCTGCCGCCCTTTAAAATCCTGCCCAAAGGCTCCGCCTTTGGAATCCGCCACTTTTTGAAAAAAGTGGACAAAAACTTTTCCTTGTCATAGCTGAACTGCGGATAATCATTCCGAATGTTTTAAGATGCCCGCATTAAAAATACCGTCCCGAAAATTATCAGGACGGTAAAGAAAAATCAGTTATTTTTATTGTCAACCCTACCGTACAGAGAGAAATTGCCACCCTCATTTTTAGGAGTTCTTTCTGCTTTAGGAGTATTGTCGACTTTATTATAATTCTTTCTGGAATTGTGGTAAGATTTTTTCTTGTTATAATTATTATAATTATTGGAAGGTCGTTTACCGTTCTTATTATATGAATTTTTACGGTAAGGACGCTTATATTCAGGGTCAGGACCTATCACAACATGACGGTTGATAACTTCACCCTCAGACCATGAAATCGCTCCGTTGACTTTCTGTACCGCTGTATGAATAATTCTTCTTTCATAGGGGTTCATAGGTTCAAGAGAAACATTTCTGCCGGTTTTCAGCACTTTGAATGCCAGTTTTCTGCCAAGAGCTTCCAGTGTTTTTTCTCTTTTTTCTCTGTAATTGCCGATATTGATAGTAATTCTGAAATAAGTATTGCCCATATGGTTGGCAACTAATCCTGCCAGATACTGCAAAGCGTCCAGTGTATCGCCACGACGACCGATAACCATACCTACCTGTTCACCTGAAAGGATAATTTCAGCGGATTCTTCCGTTTCGGTCATATCGACTTCAACCTTGTCAAGCCCCATCGCTTTCAGTACTCTTTCCACATAGGCTTTTGCTTCTTTGGCACAGTCATATTCCTTGACAACACTGTTATTCTCTTCCTTATCATTTTCTACGGTGTCTGTAACGGTAGTGTCTTTTTCAGCAGATACATCATATTCCACCAAGTTTTCCACATTATCCACATCATACAAGTCAAGAACTTCATCAGCAATCTTTGTACCGACAGTTACTTCCTTTGTGATATCTTCACTGTCTTTTATCGAAAATTCTTCGATAACTTTCTCAATCTCGTCAGGTGTTTCCACAATAGCTTTCACCTTTGCTGAACTTCCGCCAAACAATCCGAACATCTTTTTTTCTGCCTTTTTGATAACTTCAAATCTTACATTTTCAGAACTTTTCAGACCTAACTGTTTTAAAGCATCACGCTTTGCCAACTCTTCATTATCGCCTATTCCGATGGCTTCTCTTGTCATGATTTTTTACACCTCAAACTTATTTTTTCTTCTTCTTTTTCATATTCTGATTATTATTATTTGGTTTATTATTGTTGTTATTATTTTCGCTTACTCTTTTTCTGGGATTGTAAGCGTACACAACATTTTTCTCTTCCAATCTGAGCAATTCCACTCTCTGAGCTTCCTGCATTGCGGTCATATGGTCAACACTGTAGAAATTCTGTAAAATCAATGTCTGAACAAACGAAGTCAAAGTAGACATAATCCAGTAAAAACCTACCGCAGCAGGCACAGAATAAGCAATATAAGCACTGAAAAGCGGGGCAAATAAAAGCATACCCCACATACAGCCTTTCTGTTGCTGTAAATTTCCCTGAATTTTCATGGTAATAAACTGAGATACCAACGATGTTATCAGACATAAAGCAGGAATCAATAGCAATATCGAAAATCCATCACTGGGTTTACCAAGTAAATCCATACCTAAGAAATTAAAGCTGTCAGCATAATCCGAAATTGCCCGAATTTCCTCGCCGTTGAAAAATCCGCTTAAAAATGCACTTCCTGCCGCCTGTTTGGAAATGTTGACAATTTCCAGCTGACCGTATATAGAAGTAAACTGATTACCTATTCCGGGCAGAACGGTAAGGTTATTCAGGGCATTGGTAACAGTTGTACTGTTCATATGGAGAGTGTTTGTCAGAGGACTGGCAATCGCATAGTACACCCCCATCAGCAAAAGCAACGGTACAAACATCGACATACAGCCCATTGACTGCATACCGCCCTCTTTTTCGTACAGTTTCTGAATTTCTTCATTAGCTTTTTTGGTATCGCCTGCATATTTTTGTCTGATTTCCTGTTGTTTTTTCGACATTCTGGCATTTTTAGCCATAGATTTCTGTTGTCGTATCGAAAGCGGAAACAATAACAATTTTACCACAATCGTAAACAGGATAATGGCAACACCGTAATTCTTGAATATCGTATAGAAAAACCACAACACATATCCAAACAGACTGCCTATGGTTCCGAATATCATTCCGAAAATATCCACTTTATTCCATCCTATCCTTGTCACTAAACTTGTACGGAAAATTATTTTTTCTGTTTTGTTTTTTTCGGAGGAACGGGGTCGTATCCTCCTTTGGAAAACGGATTACAGCGTAATATTCTCCAAAGCGTCATTGCTCCGCCTTTTAAAGCTCCGAAGCGTTCGATAGCCTCCAGACCATACTGCGAACAGGTAGGCGTAAACTTACAACTAGGCGGTGTGTTCGGAGAAATATGTTTTCTGTAAAACCTAATCAGCCAAAGAAGCGGGCGTCTTAACATTTTGTGATAACTCCCGCTTTTCTCAGCTGTTTTTCCATATGGTGCAAAACATCATGACTTTTTACATCACAATCAGCTGTTTTCCCCCTCGCCACAAACACAATATCGTATCTGCCATCAATTCTGGGATACAGCTCACGGTATGCTGCCATAATCACCCGTCTTGCACGGTTTCTTCTGACTGCCTTGCCGACTTTCTTTCCCGTTGTGATACCTACTCTGGGTATATCGTATTTTCTTTTAAAAACATAAGTCACCAGAAGCGGTGAAACAAAAGATTTTCCTCGGTTATACACCCTGTGAAATTCCTTGTTCTTATTCAAAGTAACTACTTTCATTTCTATCACAACCCTGCTACCTGCAAAACAGTCCGTCCTGCGTACCTTTACACAAAAACAAAGACCACTTGATAAGAAGTGGTCTTAATTTTTAGTAAGACAACCTTTTTCTGCCCTTAGCTCTTCTGCGGGCAAGTACTTTTCTGCCGTTTCTGTCAGCCATTCTTTTTCTGAAGCCGTGTTCTTTTTTTCTGTGAAGTTTCTTAGGTTGATATGTTCTCAACATCTTGACATTCCCCCTTTCGGATAGTAACCTTGCAATTTAGCATTGTATCATAATTTTTCTGAACCGTCAATAACCAATTTTTATTTTTTGTTTTGCCGGAGAACCGTCCCTTATAAAATCCTGTCCGAAGGCTCTGTCCCGGAAAACCGTTGCTTTTTCCTAAAACAGACAAAACACTTTTCATTTTGTCATCTTGATTTTCCATTTTTTTCAACAATACCCTTCACCTGATTACGCATTTACTAAATAACACCGATTAGCATTCGGGATTTTTTGCAAAGTGCCAAAAAATATAAAAAAGATTTGAAATAAAAAAGAAAATGTGCTAAAATGTATTGGATATAGGCAGTAAAAAAGTATAAAGAGGTGGAGTATTTGGAAACATATACAGAAGCATGGGATTTGATATGCGATTATCTCAAAAACAATAGAGATAACGGCAAGAAAGCTATTTCAGATGTCGCTTACAACGCATGGATAGGAAAAGCAGTTCTGATAGATGTCAATTTTGAAGAAGTCTGCATTACACTTTCTGTACCGAACAATCTCAACAAGACAGTGTTGGAAAACACTTACATAGGAATACTCAAAAATGCGTCCAAAGAAGTATTGGGAACAACATTTAATTTTATTATCGAAGTTTCCACAGACACATCGACCGAACTCACAACCCCTGTAAACAATGATATCTCCAGTGACAAATACGGCGATGAATATACTTTCGATAATTTTGTTGTAGGAAAATCCAACGAATTAGCCTACAAAGCGTGTCTTGCCGTTGCCAATGACCCGGCAGGTCTGGAAGTACAGAATCCGCTTTTCATTTACGGTAATTCCGGCTTGGGCAAAACACACTTACTATACGCTATCAAGAATGTCATCTCTAAAAATGACCCGTCCAAAAAAATCATCTATGTCAAAGGCGAAGATTTTACCAATGAACTCATTGACTCATTAAGTAAAAAGACAGCTGACCGTTTCCGTGATAAATACAGAACCGTAGATGTTCTGCTTGTGGACGATATTCAGTTCATCGCAGGTAAAGAAGCTACTCAGGAAGAATTTTTCCACACTTTCAATACCCTGTACGAAGCACGGAAACAAATTGTCTTTACCTCAGATGTGCCACCCAGAGAAATGAAAACATTGGAAGACCGTCTGAAATCACGCTTTGAATGGGGATTACTTGCTGATATTCAGCCCCCCGATATCGAAACCCGAATTACTATCATCAACAAGAAAGCAGAACAACTCAATATAGAAGTTCCTTACAACATCAGCGAACTGATTGCCTCCAAAATCAAGACGAATATCCGTAAACTGGAAGGTGCCGTTAAAAAACTTCACGCCAAAAATTTACTCAATAAAGAAAGAATCAGTGTCAAAATGGCTCACGAAGTTATCGCTGAACTGCAAAGCGAAGAAGCTCCTGTAGAAGTCACACTGGATACCATCGTTGATGAAGTGGCAAGAACTTTCAATGTTACTGCAGAAGATATCAAATCGTCAAACCGCCGTGCCAATCTTTCCAGAGCCAGACAAATTGCCATCTATCTGGTCAAGGATATTACGAATATGTCTATGGAACAAATCGGCAACGCATTCAACGGCAGACACCATTCCACGATTGTCTACACCTGTCAGCAAGTGGAAAAGAATATGGAAACTGACCCCAAAATCCGTGAAATGATTCAGGATATCCGCAAAAATCTTGAAACAGAAACTTAATTTCGTGATTTTAGTCCTCAAAAGTTTTCCACATTTTCCACAAGTTTTCCACATAAAATGTTGAAAACTCAATTTTGACCCGAAAAGTTATTAACATTTTCCACAAGTTTTCCACATAAGACTGTTGAAAACTTAATTCAGAGAAAAACGGTCTCAAAAAGTTTTCAACATTTTCCACAATGATGTTGAAAATATCGACATGTGGAAAATGTGGAAAACTTTTGTCCAAAAAGTTTTCCACATGTTTTCCACAGGTTTTCCACAATTTTTGACCCCCGATTGTTGAAAACTTTGGCTCGAAAATGCCGTATTTTCGGACTTTTAGATGAGTTTTCAACATATTGACATCCCCTACTACTACTACTATAATCTGTATACTGTACTTTTTATTTTTTCAAAATTTTTTTCAAAAATTTTTCGGAGGATAAACAATGAAATTTTCATGTTATCAAAAAGATTTGGCAACCGCTGTTACCAATGTGCAAAGAGCAGTTTCTCCAAAAACAAATCTTCCAGCACTGGAGGGGATACTCATCAGAGCAATCGATGATAAAATCATTCTCTGCGGTTACGATTTGGAAATAGGAATTACAACCTCTGTTCTGAGTACTGTTCAGGAAAACGGCAGTATCGTTGTCAGTGCAAAACTCTTTGCCGAAATTATCAGACGACTTCCTGACAACAGCGTAAGCATTGAAACCGATGAGAAAGCAGTTGTCTATATTCATTGTGGTTGTGCGGATTATCAGATTGTCGGTATTCCGTCAGATGACTATCCTGAACTGCCTGTTGTAGACGCTGAAAGCAATCTGGAAATCGAAAGCGGTATCTTACGCAATATGATTAAACAGACAATCTTTGCTATCTCAGACGACAATACCAAACCTATCTATACAGGTTCACTTTTTGAAATCAAAAACAAGATGTTCCGTATTGTTTCCATTGACGGATACAGAGTGGCTATCCGTCAGGAAGCGGTAAGCTGTGATACCAATACAAAATTTATTGTTCCCGGCAAGACACTCAGCGAAATACTGAAACTTACCACAGACAGTGAACAGACAGTACAAATCACTGTCGGACAAAGACACGCCGTTTTAAACATCGGAGATTATTCCATCATCACCAGATTGATTGAGGGGAATTTTATTGATTACCGTTCTACCATTCCTGAAACGGTGAAAACAGAATTTGTTGCCAATACAAGAGAATTTATTTCGGCAGTAGAAAGAATGTCCTTACTCAATTCTGACAGAATCCAAAGTCCGATAAAGTGTATGGTTTACGATACACAGGTCAATTTATCCTGTTCGACCTCTGTCGGTAAGGCAAACGACACGATACTTGCACACATCACAGGTGAAAATGTGGAAATCGGTCTGAATAACCGCTATCTCCTTGACGCTTTGAAAAATTCGGATACAGACCGGGTTAAAGTCGGTCTTAACGGAGCAATCAGTCCAATCAAAATCACACCTGTCGACAGCGGTGAACCGTTTATCTTTCTGGTTGTGCCGATGAGGTTCAAATCATGACAGAAAAAATTTTTATCGACACCGAATTTATCAAGCTGGATAATCTGCTGAAATTCAGCGGTTGTGCCGACACCGGCGGACAGGCAAAACTCATGGTGCAAAACGGTGAAGTGACACTCAACGGGGAAGTATGTACTATGCGGAATAAGAAAATCCGTAATGGTGATATTGTGGCAACCGCTTTCAAAGTCATTGAGGTGTGCCAACGGTGATAATCAGAAAACTGAAATACAGCAATTTCAGAAATCTGAAAGACAGTGAACTCGTTTTCGGTGAGGAAATGAATATTATCACAGGCGAAAACGGACAGGGAAAGACCAATCTCATTGAGGCTTTATGGTTATTCAACGGAGTAAAATCTTTCCGCAGTGCAAAGGATAAGGAACTGATTGCCTTTCATAAAAGTCATGCGGAGATAGCGGTGGATTTCTATGCCTCTGAGAGGCTCCAGAATGCCCGTATTCGGCTTTTAAGCGGAAAAAGGGAAAATTACCTTAACGAAATTAAAAAGCCGTCATCGGCTTACCTGATGGGCAAAATAACGACTGTGGTTTTTTCTCCCGAAAATCTTTCGATGATAAAGGGGGGACCCTCACTCAGACGGAAATTTATCGACAGTGCCATATGTCAGGTAAAGCCGAAATATTCCGCATTGCTGGCAAGATATCACAGAGTGCTTGACCAGAGGAATGCCTTGCTGAAAGAAAATAAGAAATATGCGGATTTTTCCGGTATGCTGGAAATCTGGGATAATGAACTTGCCGTTGTCGGAGGGAAAATCATCGCTGAAAGGATAAGCTATATCGACACTCTTTCCCGAAAAGCGTGTGTTTACCATCAGGGAATATCTCACGGTAAAGAGTTGCTGGCGTTGTCGTACAGAAACGGCTATGACACACAGACAACGCCTGCACAGATGACAGAAGATTTTCGTTTGTTGTTGCAGAAACACCTTAACGAAGATATGCAGTATGGTTTCACCACTCATGGAGTACACCGTGACGATGTGGAAATTACGGTGAACGGCAAAAATACAAGACTGTATGCTTCACAAGGTCAACAGCGTTCGGCGGTGCTGTCACTGAAACTTGCCCAAGCGTCACTAATCGACGAAATTACACAGAGTAAACCTGCTATACTTTTAGACGATGTGTTGAGTGAACTGGATAACGACAGACAGAATTTTTTGCTCAATGAGATATCCGGCACACAGGTGTTTCTGACTTGTTGTGAATATCCGAAAGCAGATAAGCGGTTTTCAGGAAAAATATTTTATGTCAGTGACGGTGTTATTACGACACAGAAAGAATAGGCTATAACCATGTATTTGCATTTGGGAAATAATGTTATTGTACAGGAAAAAGATATTATAGGAATTTTCGATATTGATAATACTACCGTATCGAAACATACCAGAAATTATCTGGCCGTCTGCACAAAGAACGCAGAAATTATCAATGTATCACAGGAGTTGCCGAAATCGTTCATTGTCTGTCAGAGAAACGGTAAGAGGATAGTTTATATCAGTCAGATATCTCCCAAAACATTGCTCAACAGAGGAAATTCAATTTATCAGACTTTCGGCTATGACAATTAAAAGTTTTTTGTCCACTTTTTTCAAAAAAGTGGGCGGGATTTTAAAGGGCGGCAGCCCTTAAAGCAGGATTTTAAAGGGCGGCAGCCCTTTAACTCCACAAAAACAAAACAAAATTTGCGAAAGCAAATTTTGCCATTATTGACAATTCCACAATAGCCATGTGGAAAAGTGGAAAATGCAAGAAAACAGATTTATTGACAATTCCACAATCATCGTGTGGAAAAGTGGAAAAATCAAAATTTGCGTTCGCAAATTTTGTTGGAACTTTTAGGAGTTTAAGGGCGTTGCCCTTAAAAATCCCACAAGGGGCTACCGCCCCTTGACCCTGTCAACTTTTTGAAAAAAGTTGACAAAAACTTTTAAGTTGTCACAGCTTGACGGAAGCATTTTTATCAACAATTCCACAATAACTATGTGGAAAAGTGGAAAATATTAAAAATAGAATTATTGACAATTCCACAATCATTATGTGGAAAAGTGGAAAAATAAAAAATTCTGATTAGACTGGCGTGGAGAGGTTGTAGGATTTATGAAAAAGACGAGATGTCCTTATTGTGGAAAGAGGCTCAATTATTTTCAGGCTTTCATGGAGAGAAAGCATGGTGAGTATAAGTGTCATCGTTGCGGAAGGAGTTCAACAGTATATTTTTCCAATATATTCAAACTTATTGTGGTTGTAGCGGTAATTCTGGCGATAATTCTGGTGATTATTTTTACTACACCGAAATTTATACAGAATTTATGGGGAATGTTATGGGTAGCCATACCGTTTTTGATTATTTATCTCATCACGCCGTTTTTTGTCAGACTGGTACCGATAAAGAAAAAGCGGAAAAGTATCAATTATGAACAGTTTGGGGAAGCGTCAGGAGTACCTAGTACCCGCACAAAAATCGCCAAAGCTGACGACAGTACGGACAGTGACGGATTTATGGATATAGCTCATCTTGAGTAATGGGCAGTGGATATATCAACAAAATAAAACGGGAAGTGCATAAAATCTTGAAATTATTAAAATTACCCGTATGTCCGCATTGTCAGGCGGTATACCGTTATGATGAAGTGAAAAATATGTGTAGATATCGCAATATAGAATGTCGTCATTGTAAGAAGGTCTTTACAGTAGAAACCCGAAAAGGAAAAATCCTGTTTTTCACAGCAGATATTCTGTTACTTGTGGGGCTTAATCTTCTGCTGTTTCATTTTGCACAGTTGCACCCCATAGGATTGTTGTTAGTCACGCTGTTTTTATTCGGGATATCGCTTTTGCTGGTACCGTTTACGGTAAGGTTCAGAGTATATGACAAATATTCTGAAAAACAGCTCAGACAACACAACGAAAGAAAAGAAGAGCATCACAAAGCAAAATCATAAAATTTGTCAGCGATAGACTGTAAAACGGATAAACGGAGGGGTTTGTGTTGGATAACATAGAGATAACAAAAGTTGAGAATGAATATGGTGCCAATGAAATTCAGGTACTTGAGGGACTGGAGGCAGTCCGAAAAAGACCGGGAATGTATATAGGGTCAACAGGACCGGCAGGACTTCATCATCTTGTTTATGAAATTGTCGATAATTCTATTGATGAAGCACTGGCAGGATACTGTACGAAAATCACAGTGGACATATTGCCCGACAATGTTATCCGGGTACGGGATAACGGACGAGGTATTCCCACAGGAATTAACGAAAAGACAGGTATTCCGGCTGTCACAGTCGTTTTTACGGTGTTGCACGCAGGCGGAAAATTCGGTGGTGGCGGATATAAAGTGTCAGGCGGTCTGCACGGTGTAGGTGCATCTGTTGTCAATGCCCTGTCAGAGTGGCTGGAAGTTCTGGTATATAACGGTGAACATATCTACCGTCAGCGTTATGAACGGGGAAACACAGTAACGGAACTCCAGATTATCGGAGAAAGTCAGAACACAGGTACAGAAGTAATCTTCAAGGCTGACCCTGAAATTTTCAAGGAAACCACAGAATATGAATTTGAAATTTTGCAAAGACGCCTGAGAGAACAGGCTTTTCTGAATGCGGGAATACATATTGAACTGAGAGATTTGCGTGACAACGACAATATCCAGACAGAGAATTTCAAATATGATGGCGGTATTGTCAGTTTTGCGGAATATATCCGCAACAAGCGTGAACTTGACGCAGTTCATCCTGATGTTATTTATTTCAGCACAACCGCACCTGATGACAGTTCGTCAGCCGAAATTGCCATGCAGTACAATGACAGTTATAACGAAGTGGTGTTGTCATTTGCTAATAATATTCACACTGTTGACGGCGGTACGGCAGAAGATGGTTTCAAGCGTGGGCTTACCCGTGTGATGAACGACTATGCAAGAAAATTCAATATTCTTAAAGATAATGATAAAAACCTGACAGGTGAAGATTTAAGAGAAGGGTTAATTGTCATTATCAGTGTCAAACTCAAAGAGGCACAGTTCGAGGGACAGACCAAAACCAAACTTGGCAACACGGAAATCAGAACTATGGTTGAAAAGATGGTCGGTGAAAAGTTGCGGATTTATCTGGAAGAAAATCCTGCCAATGCCAAAATGATTTTTGAAAAAGCGTTGGCAGCGTCCCGTGCAAGAGAGGCGGCAAGACGGGCAAAAGAACTGGTAAGAAGAAAATCCGCTATGGAAAATGCCTCTTTACCGGGAAAACTGGCAGATTGTCAGTCCAGAAATTCCGCAGAAACCGAAATTTACATTGTCGAAGGAGATTCGGCAGGCGGTTCAGCCAAAGGTGGGCGTGACAGGCGTTTTCAGGCAATATTGCCGTTGTGGGGCAAGATGCTGAATGTCGAAAAAGCCCGTGAGGACAAAGTATATGGCAACGATAAATTAATGCCTGTCATAACGGCATTGGGAACGGGTATCGGTGATGAATTTGACCTGAATAAGTTGCGTTACGGAAAAGTTATCATTATGGCGGACGCTGATGTTGACGGTTCGCATATCCGTACACTGTTGCTGACATTCTTTTTCCGTTTTATGCGGCCGCTTATTGAAGAAGGTCATGTTTATATTGCCCAACCCCCGCTTTACCGTATCACCAAAAATAAAGAACATCGCTATGCCTATACGGACGCAGAAAGAGATAAAATTCTGAGTGGACTTGACGGTAAGACAGATATTCAGCGGTATAAAGGTCTTGGTGAGATGGACTCCGAACAGTTGTGGGAAACCACAATGAACCCTGAAACAAGAGTGATGTTGAGAGTAGAACTTTCGGACGCTGAAGCGGCAGATGAAGTTTTTACCATTCTTATGGGTGACAAGGTAGAGCCAAGAAGAGAGTTTATAGAGAAAAATGCCAAATATGTGAAAAATCTTGATATATAAGAACAGGTGATTTTTTGGAAGAAAACAGGCAGCGGATAGATGAGATACTGGAGGAGGTACACCATTTACATGAAACGGATAAAAGTCTGCACAGCAAGATATTGCTGTGTGAGGGAAGTTTCAGACTGACAAAAGCAGAAGCCTATGAAGTACTCAACTATACAGGTGTGACCAATAAAGAAGTCAGACGGTCGTTGATTTATACGGTATTGATTTTGCTGGCAATGGGAGGATTTGTATTTTCGTACACGGTAAAGGGAAATTTCAATAATATTATTTTCACATTGATAGCCTTTGCCGTATTGATAGTTGTCTGGATAGTGCCGAAAAAACAAATTTCGGCACTGGCTAAGCAGAATGTCAACGGTAAGAAAATTACCTTTCAGATTTACAAAACTCATCTGGTAATGTCGGACGGCGAAAACAGATATTGTATTCATCTGGACAATTCCAGCCGTCTGAAAACGAGTAAGCACATGATAATGATAAAACGCCTGAAAGACAACAGAATTTTTGTCATACCGTTTCAGGCAATAGAGCGTTCAAAAAGAGAAGAAATACTGACCCTTTTCAGAAATGGTATGATGACGGTCAAAAAATAAGGTGATGGTTTTGCAAAGTACAACCGAAATTACCGTGAGATACGGTGAAACGGATATGATGGGGATAGTTCATCATTCCGTATACGCTTTGTATTACGAACAGGCAAGAGTAGATTTTATCAGTCATTTTGGCACTACCTACAAACAGCTTGAACAAGACGGGTTAATGTTACCGCTTATACAGTTGCATTGTCGATATAAAAAGGCAGTTTATTTTGGCGATACTGTTGTAGTAAAGACGAGTGTGGAGAAAATCAGTGTGGCGAAAATCACATTTCGTTATGAACTGTATAATCAGAACGGTGAACTTGTCAATATTGGTTATACCGAACACGGGTTTGTGTCGAGTGACCGTTTCAAGGCGGTAAATGCTAAAAAACTTTTTCCCGAAATATACGAAAAACTATGCAGTGGCATTGCCCCCGCACATCCACGAACTTTTTGAAAAAAGTTCGTTCGGATTTGTTTATCAGACTTTCAGCTATGACAATGAAAAGTTTTTTGTCCACTTTTTTTCAAAAAAGTGGCGGATTCCAAAGGCGGAGCCTT